>JAFZXV010000043.1 GCA_017616595.1 Bacteroidales bacterium | reverse complement strand
TTCGCGCTCGCGCTCACGGACATGTAGTCCTGGCGGGAGTAGGACTCGTTGGCGTAGTAGTCGTTGCTGTAGCCGTAGGAGTCACCTGCGCTGAGGCGGTATCCGAGACGGGAAGTGAAGGTGAGCTCGGGGATGGGGCGGATGTTCAACGCGGTGGAACCGTTGATGTTGAAGCCCTTGGCGATGTTGTAGCTGCGGTCGCGCTGGATGAGCGGATGGACGTTCTCGGAGATGTTGAAACGGGAAAGGCCGTAGTAGTAACCCCTTTCGTCCTGCAGGAGCACCCTGCCCTCATCGAGATACTGACGCATGAACAGAGGGAGCTCGTCGGGTGCGTAGTAAGCGGGGGTCATAGGGTCGAGCTGGAGGGCGGCGAGGATGGCGGAGCCGTAGTCGGAGCCTTCGGAAACGCTGCGTGCAGCGTAGTATTCGATCTGGTTGTTGGTCTGGATGTCGAGCCAGGGTTTGAATTTCCAGCTGGCGTTGATCATTCCGGTGAGACGCTTGTAGACGTCGGCGTCACCCTTGAACATACCGTCGTTGTCGAGGTAAGAACCTGAGATGTAGAGGCTTCCCTGCTCGTTGCCGGCCTGGAAGGTGAGGTTGTGGTGCTGCATCAGGGAGTTCTCGTAAGACTCGGCGAGCCAGTCTGTGTTGGTCTTGAAATCCCAGTTGTTGTAGATGTTGTTGACATCGATGGTGCCCCTCTCGAGGTAGAACTGCAGGAACTGCTCGGAGTTCATCACCTTGGGGGTCTTGCCGAGGCTCTGGCTGGAGAGCTGGTAGGAGTAGCTGATCTTGCCGTCGCCCTTACCGCGGCGGGTGGTGATCATGACCACACCGTTACCGGCCTGTGCGCCGTAGATAGCTGCCGAAGCACCGTCCTTGAGGACTTCCATGGACTCGATATCGTTAGGGTCGATACCGGCGATGGAGCTGGTGAGACGGCCGTCAACTACGTACAGAGGGTTGGCGTCGTTGTTGGATGAAATACCGCGGACGCGGATTGCGGGGGTGGCACCCGGGCGTGCGGAACTTGCGAAAGCCTGCACACCGGCGGTCTTGCCCTGGAGGGCGCCTTCCGGAGAAGTGATGGTACGGTTGGCGATGTCTTCGCTCTTGACCTGGGAGATGGCTCCGGTGAGGTCGGACTTCTTCTGGACGCCGTAACCCACCACCACGGTCTCTTCGATCATGAGGCGGTCGGGAACGAGCTTGATGTTGACGGTGCCGGATTCATTTGCGATGACGGTCTGTGTTATAAAACCGACGCAGGAGAATTCGACCACGGTACCCTGGGGTACGGAGAGTGTGTAATTACCGTCAAGGTCGGAGATTGCGCCGTTGTTCGTGCCCTGCTGGACGATACCGGCACCGATGAGAGGCTCATCGAAGTCGTCGACGACCTTGCCCGTGAGAGTCACCCTCTGCTGTGCAAACAGAGAGACTCCCGCGAAAAGCGACAATGCAAGGATTGCCAGCTTTTTTGATAAGGATTTTCTCATATTGGTTGATTTATATTAGGTAGAGTTATGTTCTACTTGAAGAGTTTCTGTGCGAAGGTGTTGAGGTACAGCCTCCAGTTGCTCCAGACGTGGCCGCCGTCGGACACGAAATACTCGTGCTCCAGGCCCTGCTCGTTAAGCTTTGCGTGCATCTCCTCGGCTCCCTTGAAGAGGAAGTCGGTGTTGCCGCATGCAAGGAAGTAGAGCTTTACGCCCGCTTTCTTGAGGGCTGCGATCTGCTCGGGGGTCGCGCTGCCGGCTGCGGACAGGGGGCAGATGTAGTCGAACAGTTCGGGATAGAGGATGGATGCGGAGATGGTGTGGCCGCCACCCATCGAGAGGCCTGCGATAGCGCGGGAAGCCGGTTTGGGAACGGCGCGGAAGTTCTTCTCGATGAAGGGGACTATCTCCGTGCAGAGGCTCTTGACATAGTTGTCGCGCATGGAGGGGTCTCTCCAGTCATAAGGCTTCTCAGGGATGTTGAGGGTGCGTGCAGCCGCCTGGCCGGGGTTGCCGTTGGGCATGACCACGATCATAGGCTCTGCAAGGCCCTTCTCGATGAGGTTGTCCAGAATCTGGGCGGCACGGCCCATGCTGGTCCAGGCCTCTTCGTCACCGCCTGCTCCGTGGAGGAGGTAAAGTACGGGATACTTCTTCTTGGGGTTGGCCTCGTAGCCGTAAGGGGTGTAGACGGTAAGACGGCGGCTCATGCCGAGAATCTTGCTGTCGTACCAGGGATGGCTGACGGTACCGTGCTTTGTGGCCTCGCCGTAGTTCTGGCTGCGCTCTCCGGGAACCAGGAGCATAGGCAGGTAACGGGTGCCGTCGCGCTGTACGAGCACGTTCTGGGGGTCGTTCACGGCCACTCCGTCAACTACAAAGTTGTAGGTGTAGATTTCGGGCTCGGGGAGAGGGATCTTGACCTCCCAGACGAGGTCCTGATTGCGGACCATATCGATGGTGCCGCCCCAGGGGTTGGGCATCCATGAGCCGCTGAGCTTGACTACGGTTGCGTAGTCTGCCTTGAGGCGGAAAGTCACGCTGTCGCCCTGGATCTCAGGGGATACGATGGGCTTGCGGTTGCCCCAGAAGGCAAAATTTGCGAGTTCCTGAGCCTGCGCTGCGCCGGCAACGGCAAGGCAGAGGACTAGAATGGAAATGATTCTTTTCATCGATTATAGATTAGTTGGTTATAAGTTTCGATTCTGTGTTCAGCAACAGGCATGCGGGATACGGTTCCCATTCGGGCATACCGTCCGCAGCGGGCTTGCCGTCGGTGGCGAATGAGCTCCAGAGGCGGCTGATGCGGTGGCCGAGTTCGATGTCGTCGGGGCAGCCTCCGGTAAGGGTGCGGTGCAGCTCCACGTTGTCGAACACGAAGGGCAGCTCCATGCAGTGGGTGCTGCCGAGGGCGCCGTCGAGCACGGGGGACTCCCAGTCGAAGCGGTAGAGGTATACGGGTGCGCAGCCGGCGGCAGTGCGTGCCTCGGCCTGTGCGATTGCAAGCGGACGGAAGATGGGATCTTCCATGTTGCGGGTGAATTCGTGGTAGGTTGAGCCGATGATTACGGGAATGTCGGCCGACAGTGCGAGGGCCTGCGGAGTTGCGGGCTGTGCGGGGATGACGTCGCCGTCCACCACCGGCACCTGGCCGTAAAGGATGGCGGTAAGGATGTTCTCCGGCATCGTACCGTCCTGCTGAGCCTCTTCGCGTACGCGATTGAGGGCCTTGTTATAGGCATCCAGGAGCTTCTCGTACGGCACGTCCTTGATGGCATCCACTCCGGAGCCCCTCAGACCGAGGTTCTCTACGGTGTAGGTGCCCACGCGGCGCGAGCAGGCTGTGGTTGCGAGGTCGGTGATGGAGCCGCTCTGCACGATCGCCCTGCAGAACAGGCCCTTGGCCGACGGCATAGCCATAAGCGTGCAGACTTTGCCGCCGCCGCCGCTCTGGCCGAATATGGTAACGTTGGACGGGTCTCCGCCGAAGGAGGCGATGTTGTCGCGTACCCATTCGAGCGCCTTTACGATATCCAGCATTCCGGCGTTGCCGCTCTTGGCGTACTTGGCGCCGTATGCGCTGAGATCGAGGAATCCGAGCACGTTAAGGCGATGGTTGAGGGTGACGACCACCACGCCGTGGTCCCTTGCGAGGGCCGCTCCGTCGTAGCTGATAAGCTCCTGTCCGCTGCCGGCGCGGAATCCGCCGCCGTGCATCCACACCATGACGGGACGCTTGGCTCCGTCGTTGATGCCTGCTGTCCAGACGTTTACGCGGAGGCAGTCCTCATCGGGGAATCCGTCGTCCCAGTGCATAGCAAAGGCCTGGTCGTCGGAATACCAGCCGGTACGCTTGTCCTGGGGACAGGTGGGGCCGTAGGCGCGGCTCGGGCGGACGTCGGTCCAGGGATCCGGGTCGGTGGGGGGCATGAACCTTTCCGCTTTGGCGTAGGGGATGCCCTTGTAGATGAAAACACCGTCGTCGATGTAGCCGGCAACGGGGCCGGACTTGGTGGAAACAATGGAGTGTTTGGCCGAGGTCTCCAGTGCGCAGGTCTTGCGGACGGTACGCTGATTTCCGCTGCAGCAGCAGGCGGAGAGAATTACAGACAGGCAGAGGAGTGCGGTCAGTTGCTTGAGTGCCATTAGTGGATAGTTTTACTGGTGCAAAAATATAATACTTCGCGCCCTTTCTTTTTCTTTCATTGT
>JAFZXV010000042.1 GCA_017616595.1 Bacteroidales bacterium | reverse complement strand
TCATCCGGGGCTCAAAGACTCCGCGGGCTTCGAATACGGCGCGCTGCTTCTCCAGGCAGTCTGCAGACTCTGCGCAGCAGGTGGGCAGGCAGTCGAGGGTGGCCAGGCGGGCGGCGTTCTCGGACTTGTGGATGTCCATGTCCACATACTTTTCTGCTGCGATGCGCAGGGCCTCGTCTTCCGGCATCTCGAGACCGTAACGTGCTGCTACACAAAGACCTGCCATGAGCTGGTAGATATCTGCCGAGCAGTCGGGGGAGCGCATCTCGAAGGTTTGTTTGCTGGTGGTGTCCCTGTCTGTAGAAACCACTTGCGGGTTGGCGGCGGAGCACATGTCCGTGCCGCTGGACCAGCCGAGGGGCACGCGCACGAGGGCGCTTCTGTTGCAATCGCCCCAGCAAACGTTGGTGGGAGCCTCCTGATGGGGCACGAGGCGGAAGTACGACGTTGGATTCTTGTTGCCGAAGGCCGTAATGGACGGTGCCAGCACCATCATGCCGGCAATTGCGCGGCGGGCTATGTCTGACAGGGAACTGCCCTCGCCGAGGGTGACGTTGCGTCCGTCTTTCATCAGGCGCATATGGATGTGCATGCCGGATCCTGCCTTGCCCACGGTGATCTTGGGGGCGAAGGAAACGTCCAGGCCCCACTGCCAGGCAAGGTTGCGGATGACCCATTTGGCCAGCAGCAGCTGGTCTGCGGCGGTTTCCAGGGGGCAGGGGAGGAACTCTATCTCGTTTTGCTCGTACACCTTGCCGTCCAGCGTAAAGTTGCCGACCTCGCTGTGGCCGTACTTTATCTGGCCGCCGGTCTTGGCAACGTGGTCCATGCAGGCGCGGCGGAAGTCGTTGAGCTTGGCAAAGGGCTCGCTCTCGTGGTAGCCGCGCTGGTCTGTGGCGGGGAAGAGGGGATCGGCCTCCGTAATTACGTAGTACTCAAGCTCTCCCATAGCCTCAAAGGTGAGGCCGGTGCTGCGGTGGAACTCTTCTCCGGCGCGCATCAGGGTTGCGTACGGGGCGCACTCGAACGGCTTGCCGCTCTTGGTAAAGAAACTGCACAGGAAGCACAGGGTGGGGATTTCCGTAAACGGATCCACGAATGCCGTGCGGTAGCGGGGAATGACGTAAAGGTCTGAGTTGCCTGCCTCGATGAAAGATGGGAAGAGGCTCGAGCCGTCCACCCTTTCTCCCTCCACGAGCACCGTTTCTGCGTATGCAAGGGAGTTGACCGTGAAGTTGAGGGTCTTTACGCGCCCGTCTTCTGCCGGGTACATAAAGTCTATCATCCTGATTTCCTTGGCAACTATAAAGTCGAGCATATCCTGCCATGTGAATGTGGCGGGGTTCTTGCCCAGATAAGCAACCACCTCGTTGGGGTTGAGCTGAAGAGATTTGTCCATTATATAAATATGCGGTTAGGGAATACAAAGTTAAACAATTTCCCGGAACTTGCGCATTCCTGCGGTAGCCACTTCGTTTATGAAGCTTACCCCCGGGATGTGGCCTCCCAGGCCGGAATCCGGGTCGATCAGGAAAATGCGGCAGCCTGACGGCGCAAACTGATACAGTCCGGCTGCAGGATAAACCTGCAGTGATGTGCCGACAATTACCAGTATGTCAGCCACTTGCACAAGTGCGGCGGCCTTCTCCAGGTTGGGTACGGCCTCTCCGAACCATACTATGTGCTGGCGCAGCTGGCGCTTGTGGGGGCCGCCGGTCTCTCCCATATGCACCGCCCTGTAGCCTATGTCCTGTACGTATTTCTCCGAGAAGCCGTCTGCATAGGTGTAGCAGTCGGTGGGGCGGACCTTTGTGAGCTCTCCGTGAAGGTGCACCACACGGCTGCTGCCCGCACGCTCGTGCAGGTTGTCTACGTTCTGTGTTACCACGCAAACCTCAAAGCGTTCTTCCAGCTCTGCGCAGATGCGATGGGCCTCGTTGGGCTCGACACCCTTGAGCTGCGCGCGGCGCTCGTTATAAAAGTCCAAAACCTTTGCAGGGTTGCGTTGCCAGCCCTCCGAAGTACATATTTCCTGCACGGGGACATTGTCCCACAATCCGTTACCACCTCTGAAGGTGGAGATGCCGCTCTCGGCGCTTATGCCCGAGCCGCTGAGTATGACAAGATTTTTTTTCTTCATGGCGTTCAAAGATACTCACAATATTTGTTTGATTGAAATATTTGAATTATTATTGCAACGTAAATTCTCATTGCATATATGAACGCAGACAACAAAAAAAGGCACGTCATCAGCCAGGAGAACCTCCCTGCAGATATTGCAGCAATGTTCAATGAGAAATACCCGAAGGGCTTCAACGATCTCCTTCCAGACCTGGTCAAGTACTCGCCAGGTATCAATCCCCGTACCGGCAAGCAGATAGACCCGTTTTATGCAGTGACCCTTGAAACGGAGACCGACATCTATCTTGTCAAGATCAAAGTAGACATAGACAACCCCGAGGACGTCGAGCGTTGGCTTGAAGGAGAAGAAGAGGCCGAGGCTGAAGAAGTTGCCGGAACCACCGGTACGCCAGACGCCGGCGACACCCTTCCCGACGATAATATCTCCCAGTACGGGGATGACGATTCAGCCGACTCATAAAGTCCTGCTTCAGCGCCTGCCGGAAAGAAGCCGCCTGCTGCTCCTGAGCTTTGCAGTCGGCGTGGCATCCGGATTGGCCGCGGTGTTCCTCACCTGGTGCATAGACGGCATCAGACAGCTGCTGGACAGCGGCCTCAGTCTTCCTTATCACCTTCAGTATCTGGTGCTTCCGGGCGCCGGTATGCTCTTGTCCCTGCTGCTTCTGCGGTACGTCATACGGGACAACATAGGTCACGGCGTCACCAAGGTTCTGCTCGCCGTGAGCCGCGGCGAGTCCAAGATCAAGGCGCATAACATGTGGTCTTCCGTGCTCACATCCGCCATTACCATCGGCTTTGGCGGTTCCGTGGGTGCCGAGGCTCCTATTGTATATACGGGCGCGGCCATCGGCAGCAACGTCGGCAAACGCTTCGGGCTGTCCTACCGCAACATCACCATCCTGCTGGGTTGCGGCGCCGCCGGAGCCATTGCCGGCATTTTCAAGGCCCCGCTTGCCGGAGTGCTCTTTACGATGGAAATCCTGCTGTTCAACATCACCCTGTCGTCAATGCTGCCCCTGCTGATTTCCACCGTGTCTGCAACTGTGGTGTCGTACGCCTTCCGCGGGCCCACGGCAATGTTTGCCAGCGACCTCACGCCGTTCTCCATGGGCAACATCCCGTTCTACATCATAATGGGCGTGCTGCTGGGCTTCGGCTCGCTGTACTTCACCCGCGGCACCCTGTGGATGGAAGACAAGTTCGGCAAGATAGGCAACAGATACGTCCGCTGGGCCGTCTGCGCCCTGGCGCTCGGTCTGATGATTTTCCTCTTCCCCCAGCTATACGGCGAGGGTTACGGCATACTGGGCGACCTTCTCAGCAATCAGGACCTGGAGGCTGAACGCAATTCCCCCCTCTCTTTCCTGCTCTCCGGCGGCTGGGGCGTGCCTCTGTTCTTCCTGCTGGTGTTCCTCGTCAAGGTGCCTGCTATGACGGTTACCAACGCGGGCGGCGGCAACGGCGGTACCTTCGGTCCTACGTTGTTCTGCGGGGCGATAGCGGGTTTTGTGGTGGCGCGATTCTTCAATCTTGCCGGCGCAAGCGTGCCCGAGCAGAACTTCGTGCTTGTAGGGATGGCTGCCATGATGGCCGGCGTGATGCAGGCGCCGATGACCGCCATCTTCCTCATCGCAGAGATTTCCGGAGGCTACGAACTCCTTATCCCCCTGATCCTTACGGCCACGGTCTCTTACGGCACAGTGCGCATCTTCGAGAAGTATTCCATCTACACAAAGCGCATCGCCCAGAGCGGAGACCTCCTTACGCACGATGCAGACCAGGCGGTGCTCACCCTTATGAACACCAATGCCCTCATCAGGGACAAGTATCCCCGCGTCCTGCTGGATACGCCTCTGCGCCAGGTGGTTAACGAGGTTACCGGCAGCACTGCCGCAGTGCTGGCCGTGCTGGACGCCCAGGGCCGCTTCCAGGGGTTCATAGATGTGGGCAACATACGCAAGTACCTGCTCCGCTCAGACCTGTACGACAAGACAACCGCCGCCAACATAATGGAAAACACCCCCACCTTGATCCGCGAAGGGGAAAAGATGGAGAGCGTCATGGCCAAGTTCGACCACACCGGCGCCTGGCGCCTTCCGGTGGTCGATTCAGACCGCCGTTACCTCGGCTTTATCTCCCGCTCCCGCCTTCTCATGGCCTACCGAGACGAGCTCAAGGAGATTTCCAACGAAGACTAATCCGCCTTTACCGGGCGTACGGAGAATCCGTAGCTGCGCCCTACGGCACTGAATTCCGGTCCGCTTGAGGTAAACGATATATACCTGGCATAAAAGGGCATACCGGTGGAATGTACGTTTGAGCTCCAGTAGGTCCCGTAAGAACCGGCGCCGGAGTAATCCGTTCCTCCCTTTTCGCCGGCGGCCGGAAGGAAGATGGACTTGTCGGTATAACCGGCCTTTTTGCCGCTTATCAGGAAGCCCTTGACACCCTGGACGGTCGTCCATTGCCAGTTGCAATCACTTGCCAGTTCTTCCCATTCGTCTGTAGTGGGCGTTCGCCACGAATGGCCCCAATTCTCAGTTGCGGCATCATCGGCCGGTTCCAGGACCTTCTTGTTGTCCACAGTGCCGTAGGAGTACTGGTTGTTGTATTTCGTCAGTTTGTCATAGCTGCCGTTGCACCACTTGTAAGTAGACCAGTCGTAGTTGGCCTTGGGCTTTGTCTCGCCCCAGGCAAAGTGGTCGCCATACTGTTCTGTGGATGCCGCTCCGACGTTGCAGGTGGCCCACTTTACGCTCAGACCGAGGTCTACGGCATCGTGGGATGATGGGATTATCCATTTCTTGTCGGCATCCGGGATGGAGCCGTAATAACCGCGGGTAATATAGCGATAAGAAGCTGTGGAGAGCTGTGCCTGGGC
>JAFZXV010000041.1 GCA_017616595.1 Bacteroidales bacterium | reverse complement strand
GACCTTCATCCGCCACGGCCAGTTGGACGACACCTTCGCCATTGCCGACATCCTCCTGCATCACCCCCACGACCTCATCCACAAGGCCGTCGGCTGGCTCCTCCGCGAGGCCGGCAAGCGCAACAAGGCCGCGCTGGAGGCTTTCCTCCAAGCACCCAGATCCTTCGTCGCTATTGCTCCTCAGGATGACAGAGGGCGTCATTCTGAGCGCCCCGCCTGTCATCCTGAGCGCCCCTCCTGACATTCTGAGCGACCCTCCTGTCATTCTGAGCGAAGCGAAGAATCTCTCCCCCGCTACTCCGTAATGCCCCGCACCGCCCTCCGATACGCAATCGAGAAGTTCCCGGAGGCCGAGCGCCAAACCTACCTACAAAAACTATAACCATATGCTCAAAATCGGAGACCCCATGCCACACTTCCAAGTGGTAGACCAAGACGGACAAATCGTTAAGTCTGAAGATTTTATCGGCCGCGGCCGCAAGACCATCATCTATTTTTACCCCAAGGACAACACCTCCGGCTGCACCGCCGAGGCGTGCTCGTTCCGAGACAATTATGCGGAGCTGATCGCCGCCGGCTACAACGTTGTGGGCGTGAGTAAAGACAGCGCAAAGTCCCATTCCGGCTTCCGCGCTAAGTATGAGCTGCCGTTCCGGTTGCTGTCGGACCCCTCGACGGAAATGCTCCAGGCATTCGGCGCCTGGGGAGAGAAGAAAATGTACGGAAAGGCGGTTCTTGGCACGCTGCGCCGCACGTTCATCTTCGACGAGAACGGTGTGCTGGAGCGCATAATCGAAAAAGTGGACACAAAGAACGCCGCCGGGCAGATACTCTTCTAGCAAAAGATTCGACATTTCCAAGCAACTACAAGCTTGTAATCGCTTTTATCTTCAAGGCCGCCATACTACTTTTGCAGAAAGAGTACGTTATGGCCGCCGCCTGCAAACATAGCAACACCATAGTCCTCGGTGCAGGAAAGCTCCGCGGCAACATCTTTTTGACAAGCGTCGGAATCCAGGTCTGCCTCAACCCAATCGAGCGCACCCTCTACCGCCTCTTCCTGACTCATCCGGAGGGTCTGCAAGCTGAAGGCCTTCTGGGTCATTGGCACGAGCTCTGCGATATCTATCTCGAGGAATCCCGCTTCGACGACAAGCCCCTCAGGGACAGCGCAATAGAATCACTGTGCAGCGAGTCAAAAAGGGTCTTCTATACCACAATCTCCCGCATCAAGAAAAAGTTCACAGATGCTCTCGGCGCCCGTAAGGCTGCTGCCTACATAATCAAGCGCAACAAAGACGGGCTGTACAGGACCAAAGCAACACTGGCAGACTTCCCTACTGCATCTGCCGGAGCCGCACATCCATTCCGGGGAGCGCCGCCGGCAGCCCACTGAGGTCCGTCTGGCCGAAATGATACGGAATGAGCACCTTGCACCACTTTGAAGTGGTGATAATCAGCCGAGGATTACTATCTTTGCATCATTATACGTCATAACTGATGAAACAGCTGATACTCTTCGATCTGGACGGGACGCTATTGGACACCCTGGAGGATCTTTCCGCGGCAGTGAACCACGCTTTGGAGCTGCGCGGTATGCCCATCCTCACCATTGACGCATATCGCGGGATGGTGGGTCACGGCGTACGCAACCTGGTGCAGCGTGCACTGGAAGCGTCGCTCGCCGTCATGCCAGACATCAACCGGACATCCGATACACTTGTGGACAGCGCACTGGCCGATTTCAAAGACTACTACCAGGCGCACATCGACGTGCATACGCGGCCGTATCCGGGGATTCCGGAGCTGCTGGCCGACCTGCATGCCCGCGGCATCCGGCTGGCCGTGGTCTCGAACAAGTTCCAGGAAGGCACGGAGTACCTGATTAGTAGGTTCTTCCCCGGCATCCCCTTCGTGTCCATTCTGGGCAATCGTCCCGGATACCCGCTCAAGCCAGACCCGGAGATTGTACAGGAGGTGCTCAGCCGCGCCGGCGTTTCGCAGGAAGAGGCGATGCTGGTGGGCGATTCCCCCACCGACATGCGCACCGCTTTGAATGGCGGCATCGATGCCCTGGCGGTCACCTGGGGCTACCGCAGCGCGGAGGAACTCTCCGGCAACAGCCTGGTCCACAGTGTCCCGGCCCTTCGCATCGAGCTGCTCGGCTTCTATGTGAGCGAGCCCGTGAGCACCCCGCCGCCAGCCTTCGAGACACCTTTGCAACAGCTTATTTATGAAACCTTTGCGTCGAAGAGCATTCCCTTCGAACGCGTCGACACCGACCCCGGACTTACCATGGAGGACTGCGCCCACATCAGCGCCCGCATCGGGGTGGACATCGTCAAGACCATCTTCCTGTGCAACCGGCAGCAGACGGAGTTTTACCTTTATGTCACCTCCCACGACAAGCCGTTTGTGACGCGGGAGTTCTGCGGGACGCTGGGTATCCCGCGGGTGTCGTTCGCCTCGGCCGATCTTTTATGGGAGCGTACCGGCGCGCGGGTTGGCGCAACCACCATCTTGAGCAGCGTCTGGCCCGCTTGTGCCGGTGTGCACCTGGTGATGGACGCCTCTATCGCCGCCTCGGAGTGGTTTGCCTGCACCGACGGCACGCCCACCTGCTTCGTGAAGATCCGCACCCGGGACCTGCTGGAGAAGTACCTGAAGATATCTTACGTTATCAAATAATGCTAACAAGCATGATGATTATACTTCCACAACTGCTTTTTCTTGGAAAGCCTTGTGTTCATTATAAAACACGTAACCCAGTTGATTGCAAAGCAGCGTAGTATTTCCAATCTTGCTGCCGGAACCGCCGGCATAATGGGTGTGGCCATAGATCCAATAATCAGCTCCGCTCTGTTCGATGAAGTCGTCCATGTCCACTTGGAACGCGGTATTCAATACCCCACCAGGATGACCGTTGAATTCATCCCGAAGCGTGGGGCAATGGTGGGTTACAACCACCTTATGCGCCGCCGTGGATGCCTTTAGGGCCGAGTCCAACCATTCCAGGCTACGTTTATGCAATCCGTCGACATCGTTCGCCGTGAATCGCTCCCCATCCAAAACACCTCGCCGGAAATCATTCATTCCCCGCTGAATCTCCCACAAAAACAACGGATTGATTTTCGTCCATAACGTAGTGAAAAACAGTTCGGTATCATCAAGCATAATACTGCTGATATTCAGGTACCGCACATTCTCACGGTACTCATACTCAAAGTCTTGCATTGTCTGGGCAATGTCGTAGCCATTATAGAACTCATGGTTCCCCGGCACAATAAAGGTCTCCCGGAAATGCTCCGCACACCAGTCCCAAAACCGCAACTTCATCATATTCCTGTCCCCAAGGTACGACACGTCCCCCGCCAGCACCAGCACATCGCCCACCGGCTTGATGCCACCTTTGTCAATGTAATTCCTGTTCTCTGCAAACTCCAGGTGCAGATCCGATGCGTATTGTATCTTCATAATAGTTTTACTTT
>JAFZXV010000040.1 GCA_017616595.1 Bacteroidales bacterium | reverse complement strand
GCTGGAAGATGGGCACCTGGAGCGACAGCCCTATGTACTGGCTGAAATTGTTCTTGATCTGCTCTCCAAAGGAGGCCGACGGCATCTTTGAATTGGTATAGTAATTGGTTCCGAGTCCGCCGCTGAGCGAGAGGGAAGGCAAGAAGGCGCCCTTGGCCCTGTCTATGCTCACTTTGGCATAGTCCAGATTGATTTTTGCTGCCTCGACCGCCGGCCTGCTGTCTACCGCCTGCTCATAAATTGCCTCGGGGCGCATAAGCAGTATGGCGGCGACGTCCCCAACCTCGGGAGTAACTATCGAGAACCCTTCCGGAGACTGAAGCTCAAGCAGTTGCGTAAGCTCCAGCACGGATATGTCCAGATTGCCCTGTGCCTGGATCTCGCTCTGTTTGCTCTGAGCCAGCGTGGCCTGCTGGGCAGACACTTCCGCAGCGCTTACCTTGCCGGCAGACAGGCGCTCGCGCACCTGCTCCAGAAGTTCTGCGTCATGCGCCGTCTGTTCTTTTGCAACGCGCAGAATCTCCTGATTATAAAGGATTTGCACGTATGCCTGTGCAACGGATACGCGTATGTCGTCGCGGGCTTTCTCCAGGTCGGCAGTGGCGGCAGCCAGATTCAGCTTGCTGAGCTTGATGCCGTTGGTAATATCGAACCCCTGGAACAACGTTACGTCAGTACCGAGGTTAAATGAGGCGTTGGTGGTATTGGAATTGGTGTATGTATTGTCTGCCGTAAGGCCGCGCCCGAAGGATACGCTTTCGCTGGCGCTTGCCCCAAGGGATGGCAGGCGGCGGCCTTCCGCGGTATTCACGTCCACCTCGCGCTGCTCCACTGTGAGGCTGCTCTGCTGCACGGTAAGATTGTGCTCAAGCGCATAGTCTATGCAGTCCTTGAGGCTCCAGGGCCCCTGCTGGCCGTACGCGCAAATGCCTGCAAGCACTGCGGCGGCCGATAGTATCAGTCTTTTCATTTCTTATCCTTCTTGGCGTCCTTGATGATGCGGGACCCGCGAACTATGTCGCCGGTAGCTAAACCGCTTGTAATCTGAATGTTGATGCCGTCCGAAAGGCCCGTTTGAACGGGGGTCTTCTCAAAGGCGCCCTCGGCACCCTTGAGATACACGTAGGTGCTGTCGCCCTCGAATTCCAGGGCGCTTTCGGGAATCAGCAGCACGTCTTCTGCACTCTCGAGCACGATTTCCGCGTTGGCGCTGTAGCCGGAGCGTATCATACGGTCGCTGCTTGCCTTCACCGCGGCCTTGAGCTCGAACTGGTTGGCTCCGTTGTTTTCTACGGCCTTAGGGGAAATGTACTCCAGGGAGGCCTCGGTGCTGTAGTCTGCCAGGGCTCCGATGCTGATCTTCATAGGCATACCTTCCACCAGCGAGCCGACCTCGGTCTCGTCTATATTGCCGTCGAAAATGAGGTCCGTCATATTTGCAACGGTTGCGACGGTGGTACCGTCGTTCATCGTATTTGCCTGTATGACGGAGTTGCCGACCTTCACCGGGATGTCGAGGATAAGACCGGTGATGGTGGAGCGCACGAGCGTGGAGCTTCCGGTGGCGTTGCTCTTGGAAACGCCGTCCCGGATTACCTCCAGCGACTCCTGGGCGGCATCTTTCTCTTCCTTGGCCTGCTCGTAGGCCTGCACCACCTGGTCGTACTCCTCGTGGCTTACGAGGTTCTTGTCGAACAGGGCCTTCTCACGGTCGTAGTTGGTCTTGGCCTGCTTGAGGTTGATTTCTGCGAGGCGCACGCGGCTCTGGGCCGAGCTGAGCGAATTCATGTCGGGAATGACGCGCAGCTTGGCGATTACCTCGCCCTCCTTGACCTGCTGGCCGGCCTCCTTGAGGAGCTCGGAGATGATTCCGTTGATCTGCGGCTTGACGTTTACCTCGTTGCGGGGCACTATCTTGCCGGTGATGACCGTTGTACGGCTGATGTTGCCGATTGTGGCCTCAAGCTCCTGATACTGCTCCTTCTCCGGGCGCGAATTCTTGAACAGGAACACGAACGTACCTACGAATAGCACCGCGATAAGCGCGAAGATGATGTACTTGAATACTCGTTTCATTTATCTGTAGTTTTATTATTATTCGTCTCTCATTGCATCCACTGGCTTGATTGCCATTGCGCGGGATGCGGGCGCGAGGCCGGCTATGACTCCGAGCGCCGTAAGCATCAGCGCTGCCACTACTGCCGTCCAGAAGCCTATCTGGAAGTTTATCGAGTCTCCGGTGGCCGCCACAATCTTTTCCAGCAGACTGAGCAGCAGCACGGAGAACACTATCCCAAAGGAGCCGGCCGCCAGCGTGAGCGATATGCTTTCCATGATGATCTGGCTGAGGATGTCGCGCGGCGTGGCTCCGATGGCCCTGCGGATACCTATTTCCGTGGTGCGCTCCTTGACGGTGACCATCATGATGTTGCTAACGCCGATTACTCCGGCAAGTATGGTTCCGAGTCCCACAAGCCAAATGAGGAAGTTGACGCCGGTAAACAGGTTGTCTATCAGCGAGAAAAGCTGCTCGGTGTTGAGAATGAAGAGGGCCTGCTTGTCGGAAGGGTCGAACTGATGCTGGCGGGCCATTACCTGGCGCATCCTGGGCTCCAGGTCACTCATCCGCACTCCTGAGCGGCCGGTAGCACATACGAGGTCTACTACCGAGCCCCTGTTGAGAATCTTCTGAACCACGGGAAGGGGTGCTGTGATGGATTCGTCCGCGCTTCCGCTTACACTTATGTTGCCGCTGCTATAATCGACGCCGATCACCTGATAGTATGCCGGGCCGACCTTGACGAATTTGCCGCAAGGGTCTCCCCCCCCGGGGAAGAGGTTGTTATATACGCGTTTGCCCAAAACACAGACCTTGCGTTCCTGAAGGACGTCCGACTCGTTGATGTACCGTCCGTATTCTATCTGGGGCTCCTCTATGTTGACGTAATCGGCATAGACACCCCTGAAGTTGCCGCTGTAGCTGTTCTCTCCGTATTGCGAGGTGGTGCCCCAGGTGCTGATGCAGGGGGTGACCGTCTCCAGCTCGGGGATAAGCATCTTGAGCCTGTCTACATCTGTATATGTGAGGTTCCAGTAGCGCCCTTCCTTGAACCCCTTCCAGGGTTTGGTAGTCTGGCTGGAAACCATAATCGTCGTGTTGGTGGCAAAGCCTTCGAAGTTACTGCCTATCAGCTGTTTGAGCCCCTGGCCGCCGCCCACCATGAAGAGCAGCATGAAGATGCCCCAGAACACTCCGAAGCCGGTAAGCAGGCTCCTGCTCCTGTTGCGCACCAGCGCATCCGCAATCTCGCGGAAACTGTCGTAATCCAGTTTCATTCTGCTCTGAGTGCTTCAATCGGTCTGACCATAGAGGCCTTGCGGGCCGGGAAGAATCCGGCAATGGTGCCGGCGATGATGAGGACCAGAGTAGCCTCCAGGGCCACATCCAGCCCCACGAAGGGGTTGACGAGCATAGCGATCTGCTCGTCCATGATGGCGACCGACGATTGTCCGACGGTCTTGTCCAGCAGCTGGCACGCAAGCATGCCGAGGAACATGCCCACATATCCGAACACTGCCGTTATGCACACGCTCTCAGACATTATCAACTTTGTGATGTCCCAGGGGCTTGCGCCGATGGCCTTGCGGATGCCGAACTCGTGAGTGCGTTCCTTTACGGTGATGAGCATGATATTGCTCACGCCCACTATACCGCCGAGCAGCGTGAACAGGCCGATAATCCAAAGGGCGATGTTGAGAATGCCGGTACCTTTGTTCATCTGGAGGTTCTGGCGGAACCGGTTGGATATCCATATCGAGCGCTCGTCGTCCGGCGCTGCACGGTGGTGCAGGTTGACGGCGGCACGGTATTCCTTCTCAAAGGCGAGGTTGTCTTTTTCTGTCTTGAGGCCGTGGAAGGTAAAGGCGAGGTCGTCTATGGCTTTCCCTTTGCCGTAGACGGTCTTGACCGTAGGGTAGGGCGCGTAGAACAGGTTGTCGTTACGGCTCATATCGGACTTGGTGATGCCTACGACCTGCCAGGCGAGGCCTCCTATCTTGACAAATTTGCCTATGAGCGCAGCGGGATCGACCTTCTTGCCGTCGCCCTCAGCCCCGAGATGAAGGGCGCCTATCTGGGCGCCGGTTGCAACTTCGCCGTCGCCTCCGAGGAGATTTTCCGCCATATTCTGCGGGAGGACCACCACCTTGCGGCTGTCTTTGATGTCTTTATCGTTAATGAAGCGGCCGTGAAGTATCACTATGCGGTCTATGTCTTTGCGGGAAGGATAGTTGCCCTCGATGTAGCCTGAGGTGTATTGCTTGCCGTAGCTGACTTGCGTGCTGGTGCCTACGGTGGCTACCACATCGTCTACATACTGGCTGAACTGGTTGCCGGCAGTGAGCTCTACGTCTTTGTCGTCCAATACTATGCGGCGCCCTTCCTTGAGACCGTCGTACGGCTTGGAGGTGCGGCCGGGGTAAACCTTCATAGTATTGGTGGCGATGCCGTCGCCACCACGCAGGAAGGCGTTCATCAGGCCGTTGCCCGCGCCCAGCAGCACGATGAGCATGAAGATGCCCCACGATACCGCAAAGCCGGTAAGGCAGGTGCGCAGCTTGTTGCGGCGTATGCTCTCCCAAATCTCTGTAAAAAGATCTTTCATTTCATTATGGTTGCGGTGCCGAATGCAGATGCGCTGTGGCTGAAGTTATCCTGGATCTGCCCGATGACGCCGTCTTTGATGTGGACGATCTTGTTGGTGCAGTTGGCCACGCCGCTTTCGTGCGTGACTACAATGATTGTTACCCCCTCCTCGCGGTTGAGGGTGCTGAGGAGTTGCATCACTTCTTCCGAAGTTTTGGAATCTAGGGCGCCGGTGGGCTCGTCTGCAAGGAGGATCTTGGGGCCGGTTATGAGGGCGCGGGCGATTGCCACCCTCTGCTTCTGGCCGCCGGACATCTCGTTGGGGTAGTGCTTTGCCCAGTCTGCCAGGCCAAGGCGGTCCAGATACTCCATTGCCATCTGGTGGCGCTTGGCTCGGTTAACTCCCTGATAGAACAGAGGCAGCTCTACGTTCTCTACCGCCGTCTTGAAGCCAATCAGGTTGAAACTCTGGAAGATAAAGCCTATCAGACGGTTACGGTAATCTGCCGCCTGTCGTTCACTCAAGCCCTTGATGAGGCGGCCGTCTATATAGTACTCTCCGGTATCGTAGTTGTCCAGGATGCCGAGGATATTGAGCAGGGTCGATTTTCCGGAACCGGAAGCGCCCATGATGGAAACGAATTCCCCTTTGTCTATACTCAAGTTGATACCCTTGAGCACGTGCAGCGGCTGCCCGTTATTGTAAGTCTTGTTGACGTCTTTTAATTCTATAAGCATAGCGCGTATATCCCGCAAAATCTATGCCCGCCAGCCCAATGCCAGCTTTGCAAAGATTTTGACAATGCAAAGATATAAAACAATTTTAATACTTTGCAATACAAGGTAGATATTTTTTGTTTATTTTGCTTTCGCTTCCTTTCGTTAATGGTCTCACTGCGCCCGGTGGTCCATCGGCGGGACCACCAGTAACGAATTCCGGGCAAAAGTGACGCCGGTGGTCCAAACTCTGGACCACCGGCGTCGGTCTTATTCAGGAATCAACTCTAGATCCTCTGACGGATAAGGAAATAATAGAGCAGGAAGCCCAGCCAGCTTGTGGCGAGCACTGCAATGATGAGGATAATCTTCCAGAGGAGGTCGAGTTTGGGTTTCTTGAGGATGTCGAGTACGCACCAGATGGCTGCGATTATACCCAGGACGTAGATAATTGTTGCTAACATATTGGATTAGAATAAAGTTGG
>JAFZXV010000039.1 GCA_017616595.1 Bacteroidales bacterium | reverse complement strand
TCCGCGCGGGATAATGATGAGGGACATCCGCCTCACCGGCGAGTGGTGGCGCGAGTGCGTAGGCCCGCTTCTGGGATATGCCAGGGACGGACGTCTGGTTGCGCTCCTCCCCACCAAGACAGGCCTGGGCTACCAGTTCCGTGAGCAGGACGGCACCATACGGCGTGTGGGCAGGCGGGAGATGGCGGAAGTCCTCAAGCCCATGGCCATCACATTCACAAAGGCGCTGCCGCTCAAGCCGCTGAAAGTCAAAGACCTGCTCAAATTCACCTGGAGCGTGGTGTCGGGGCCCAACGTGGCGCTGCTTGTCTTATGCTCACTTGTTGTGGTCTTGCTGGGCATGTTCACACCTATGGCCAACAAGCTCATCTTCGACATAGTCATCCCCACCGGCGACGCCGGCGACCTTCTGCCGATCACTGGCCTTCTGATAGGCGCTACCGTAGGCACGTTGCTGCTGTCTTTCACCCGCAATCTGTATATTATCCGCATACAGCATATCGTAGAGCTGCATACCCAGAATGCCATAATGGCCCGCACCTTCCTTCTTAGCCCGACCTTCTTCTCCAAGAATTCCAGCGGCGAGCTCACGGCAAAGCTGCAATATGTTTCCATACTGTCCGGGCTTTTGAACGAGGCTGTAGTCGGCACCCTGCTCTCTGCGGCACTGAGCGTGATCTACATAGTGCAGGTTCATATCTATGGCGGCAAATTGCTGTTCCCTGCATTGCTGATAATGGCCGTACAGCTGGCGATACTGGTGCTGAATTACTTCGACACCGTAAAAGAGAATAAGGATTATACCGGCCGTGCGGTCAAGCTGAGCGGCCTGGAATACAATCTCTTTGCCGGCATCCAGAAACTCAAGCTCACAGGCTCGGAGAACCGCGCGTTCATCCGATGGCTGGACAGTTACAGCGACAGTGCACGCTTCCTGTACAACCCCAAATTCAAGACCCGCCTCTACTCCGCCGTTTCCGCGGTCGTGGGCATAGGCGGCACCATGCTCATCTTCTGGAGCACCCTGTCGGGCGGAGTGTCCACTTCGGACTACATCGCCTTCAGCTCCGCCTTCGGCATGATAACCGCGGCCATTGCTGGGTTGAACGGCCTGGTGCCCAGTCTGGCTCAGGTCAAGCCTATGCTGGACAGCGTCAAGCCCCTTCTTGAGGCCGTGCCGGAAATGGAAGACAAGGCCCCTCAGGTCGAGGAACTCTACGGCGGCATAGAAGTGAGCGGCCTGTCGTTCCGCTATCAGGAAGACGGTCCGCTTATCCTGGACGACCTCTCGCTGAAGATAGATCCGGGCGAGTATGTGGGCATAGTAGGCAAGTCCGGCTGCGGAAAGTCTACGCTGATGCGTCTGCTGCTCGGCTTCGAGCAACCGCTGTCGGGAGGTATCTATTACGACAACTACGACCTTTCAAAGGTCGACAAGGCATCGCTCCGCCGCAAGATAGGCTGCTGCCTGCAAAGCGGAAGCCTGTTTACCGGAGACCTGTTCCATAACATAACCATCACGGCCCCCTGGGCGTCGCACGACGATGCATGGGAAGCCCTGCGCATGGCCTGCCTGGATGAGGATGTGCGCCGTATGCCGATGGGGCTGCACACCGTGGTAAGCGAGGGCGGAGGAGGCTTCAGCGGCGGTCAGAAGCAACGCATCCTCATAGCCAGGGCGCTGATTTCCAAGCCCGACATCATCTTCTTTGACGAGGCCACCTCTGCCCTGGACAACATCAGCCAGAAGGCCGTTTCCGACAATCTGGACCAGTTGATGTGCACCCGCGTGGTCATTGCCCACCGCCTCTCCACAATACGCCACTGCGACCGCATAATAGTGCTGGACAAGGGCAAGATTGCAGAAGAAGGCACCTTCGAGGAGCTGATGGAGCACAAGGGACTGTTCTACGAAATGAGTATAAGACAAATGTAACGATATGAAAATACGTATCCTAATAATAATGGCGGCGGTTCTGCTGGCCGGATGCCGGAGCGGTTCTCCAGCCCCTGCGGAGCCCGCGGCAAGTGCCGAAGAGCCCGCAGCAAAGGCCGCGGAGCAGGTTTTGCCGCCCGCTTCCCTCTCAATGATGGGAAAAGTCGTGGCCGTACGTCACGCAGACATGTCGTTCGAGACGGTGCTTCCCATATCCAGGGTAAACGTCCACGACGGGCAGCGCGTGCACCGCGGCCAGGTGCTGGCGGAACTGGACCAGTTCAAGTTGCGCAACGCCGTACAGCAGCAGCGTCACATGGTGGAACAGGCCATGCTCCAGGTCGAGCAGGCCCGGCTGCAGATGCAGGACGTCGTAATCGCCCAGGGCTACGACCCGGACAAGGCGTCCTCGGTTCCTGAGTCCGTGCTTCACAACGCCGACGTCAAGTCGGGTTACGCCCTTTCCCAGAGTTCGCTCGAGGCGGCGCGCACCCAGCTCGCAGCGGCGGAACACGCGCTAAGGGACGGAGTGCTGAGGGCACCGTTCGACGGCGTGGTTGCAAACGTGGCCATGCAGGCGCATCAGCTGTCGCAACCCGGCCAGACCGTGTGCCGCATAATCGACGCATCCGCGCTTTCCGTCGAGTTCCGGGTGATGGAGGCCGACCTGGCCCGCTTCCCCATCGGCGCCAGGCTGAACGTGGTGCCGGTGTCCGCCAGGGGCACGATGTACGAGGCGGTCGTGAGCGAGATCAACCCGGTGGTTGACGCCCAGGGCGCCGTGACCATACGCGCACGCCTGTCCAAGGCCGACGGACTGTTTGAAGGTATGAACGCAGAAGTGCTTTTGAAATGATGCGGCGTCTGGGAATAATTGTTTTGGCAAGTGTGCTGACGGCGGTTCCGGCAGCGGCCCAGACCGTTGTGCTGGACCTGGAGCGCACGGTAAGCCTTGCCACCGGCGGCTCGCTTCCGGCGCTGAAATACCAGAGCCTGTACGATGCCTCGCGCTATGCGTTCCTGTCCTGGGAGGCCTCGCGCAAGCCCCAGTTCACGCTGGAATCCACCCCGCTGATGTTCGAGCGCTATATGACGCAGAGGTACCTGTCGCAGGAAGACATAGACGTTTACCGCCAGCAGCAGTACCTTTATTCGCAGGCCGGCATTTCCGCCACACAGGTATTCGAGCCTCTGGGAGGAGAGTTTTACGGCTCCACCCAGCTGGGCTGGCTCAAGACCTTCGGGGATGAGTCCCAGGCGCAGTTCATGACAGTGCCCCTGGCCGTAGGCTACAGGCAGGACCTGCTGTTCTTCAACCCGCTTAAGTGGGACAAAAAGATAGAGCCGCTCAAGCTCACCCAGGCAGAGAAGGAACTCTCTTACGGCATAGAGACGGCCAGCGGCACGGCGGTGGAGAAGTTCTTCACGCTGGCCCTCGCCCAGGACCAGTACCGCATGGCGGAGGAATATCTGGCGTCTTGCGACACCATCTACGCCATAGCCGAGCGCAGGTACAGGATTGCCAGCATCTCCAAGGCCGAACTCGGCATCCTGGAGCTTGAGCGTGTAAACGCCACCACGACTCTGGCCAATGCGCGTATCGCAAGGCAGCGTGCCGTGGAAGACCTTGCCACCTACCTTGGCATGGAAAAGGGTTCCGACATCGAGCTGATAGTACCTTCCGTGCCATACGGCCTGAGGGTAGATGCCGCCGAGGCCGTGGAGCACGCACGCGAGAACAATCCCAACTTCATAGAGTATCAGGTAGCGCTGGAAGAGGCCCGCCGCGACGCAGAGAAAGCGCGGATAGAGAAGAACCTGAACCTGAGCCTGGACGTGAGCGTGGGTATGAACCAGGTTTCCGACCGGTTCTCCACCGCATACGCCCGTCCGCTTATGCAGGACATGGCCGTGGTTTCCGTGTCCGTGCCACTTCTCGACTGGGGCAAACGCAAGAGCGCCTGGCAGGCTGCAGTGAGCAGGGTCGAGGCTACGGAGCGCGCAGCCATGGAGAGCGCCCGGGACACAGAGCTGGACGTGCGCCTTACCGTGAATGAGTTCAATGAACGCCTGGCCATAATAGAAACCGCCCGGCAGGCATTGGAAATTGCCGAGGATGTATATACCCAGACCTTGCAGCGCTTCATCAAGGGGCAGGCCGACGTCTACAACCTGTCTCTGGCCCAGAGTTACTGGCAGAGCGCCCGTCAGAACAGCATTGCCAGCCTGCAGAACTACTGGCTTTCGTACTATAACCTGCGGCGCCTTACCCTCTACGACTACCAGCACCGCCAGCCTATAAGGTACGCCAAGTAAGCGTGGCGGCAACTATTTGATTTCCAGCACAGCTACGGAAGCGGCAGGAAGCGTCACCCTGAGCGTCCTGCCGTTTTTGCTTATGCTCTTTAGAGGCTTGGGAGCCACGGCCGGAGCCTTGCCGAACTCGTTGTGGGCCGACACCTCCGAGGCGTTGAGGATCTCTCCGCAGACTGCCGACGGTTTGAGCGAATCGAAGCTTATCTCCACAGTCTGAGCCTTGTCCAGCAGAGGATTTGCCAGGGTGATGTGGATTGCGCCCGAGGCGTCGCGGGACGATGCCATGCTGAAGTCGTCCACCGTGCGCCCGTCTTCCGACGTTATCTTGCCGCACCCGTACTCCACCGGCACCCGAACGGCATTCTGATGCACGGAGAACATGCGGAACACGTGGTAAGACGGCGTGAGCACCATCTCCGGGCCGTCCGTAAGCACCATAGCCTGCAGCACGTTGACCACCTGGGCGATGTTGGCCATCCTGAGTCTCTCTACGAACTTTGTAAAAATGTTGATGTTGATGGCCGCCACCATGGCGTCTCTCATGGTGTTCTGCTGGAACAGGTGACCGGGATTGGTGCCCTGCTCCACATCGAACCAGTTCCCCCACTCGTCCAGCACAAGGGACACGCGCCGCTCGGGATCGTATTCATCCATTATTTCCATATGCTTGCGGAGGATGTCTTCGATTACTGCCGTAGTGGTGAGGGTGGTATAGTATTCCGCCGGGGTGAACTCGGTTGCGGAACCCTTGTGGAACCATTCCTTTACGGTATAATAGTGCACGGACAGGCCGTCCATCAGCTGGCTGGCGTTCTGCATCATCGTACGTGTCCACCCATAATCGTCGCCGGAGGCGCCGCAGGCCACTTTGAAGAGAGCGTTGGAGCCATAGTTGCGGGTGTAGAGGGAATAGCGTTTGTAAACGTCCGAATAGTACTGGGCCGTCATGTTGCCGCCGCATCCCCAGGTCTCGTTGCCTATGCCAAGATACTTTACCTTCCAGGGCTCGGCACGGCCGTTGCGGGCGCGGAGTTCCGCCATGGAGCCGCTGGTGGCCGTCATATACTCGACCCACTTTGCCATCTCCTCAACCGTGCCGGAACCCACGTTGCCGCTGATGTACGGCTCCGTTCCGAGCATCTCGCAGAGGTTCAGGAACTCGTGCGTGCCAAAGGAGTTGTCTTCCAGCGTTCCGCCCCAGTTGTTGTTGACTATCTTCCTGCGTCCTTCCAGCGGACCTATGCCCTCCATCCAGTGGTACTCGTCTGCAAAACAGCCGCCGGGCCAGCGCAGCACGGGCACGTGAAGGGCCTTGAGCGCCTCCAGCACGTCTGTGCGGTAGCCGTCTACATTGGGGATGGAAGAATCCGGGCCCACCCAGATGCCCTCGTAGATGCAGCGCCCGAGATGCTCGGAAAACTGGCCGAACAGCTCCGCCGGAATAACGGGCTGGCCGTCTGCCGCCTCGTGCACGCTTGCCTTGATCTGGGATGCCGCAGGCAGACATATGGCCACGGCGGCAATGATGGTAAGGATTCTTTTCATGGCTGGAAAAAGTGAATGGGTTATCTGGACAAAGGTAACAATTAATTTAATTTAAAAAGATTATATTTGCCGCATGAAATGCATCATTGCCTTTTCCGTAATCCTGCCGCTGCTTGGCGGGATGCTCTTCACCAAGTCCAGCGGTTCCAACAAGAAGCCCGAGGGAGCGGCGGTGTCTTACGAATACAGATACTCCGCCACCATGGCTTATCCGCTTGCCTTCTATCAGGTCAAGAGAGATTCTTCCGGGGCTTTATGCATAGCCTGGCTCAAAGACTGCGAGCGGGATGTCAAGGTAATAAAGTGCACGGATGATGTGCTGGAGCAGATACGCGCCTTCGCAGCCAAATACAAGCTTCACAGGATCAAGGAATCGTATTATCCCAGCATGCAGGTGCTGGACGGCAACAGCTGGCATATGCGCATAGGTTTCGAGAAGGGCTCCATCTACTCGGGAGGCAACAACGCCAAGGCCCCTCAGAAGCTGATGGACGGCATAGACTGCATCAACGCTTACCTTCAGTCGATTATTGACGCCTCGTCCGAGGCGGACATAATCTTCCGGCAGGATTTTCTGGAGTATAAATGGTAAAACGGTTCAAACTCATATTGCCGCTGCTCGCCGTATTGTTCCTGGTGCATGCCTGCGCCGAGGACATAATAGAGGTTGTGGACGACCCCGACCCTGAAGAGCAGCCCCAGGAGCAGGGTTCTGACGTAAAGCCGGAGGATCCTCCGGCAGAAAAGCCGGACACCACGGAGATCAAGCTCACCGGAGAGATAATCGGCACGGAAAAGTGCGTAGACTACAGCTCCGGAGAGGCCACATATTCCAAAAACACTCGGCAGAACGTGTTCGACGGCAACTACGACACTTATTTTGCCACCTATACAAGGAGCGGCACCTGGGTGGGGCTTGACCTCGGAGAGAAGCACGTCATCACCCGCGTGGGTTACTCCCCGCGCATCTCCCAGGAAGGGCGCGTGCAGCTGGCCGTCATAGAGGGCGCCAACAGCATAGACTTCAGCGACGCCCTGCCGCTCGGCATCATCAAGGAGAAAGGTATCAGCAGACAGATGCAGTACATCGATGTCCATTGCTCCCGCGGCTTCCGCTATGTGCGCTACGTGGGCCCGAACGACGCCCGCTGCAATCTGGCAGAGCTTGAGTTCTACGGCTGGAAGGGCGAGGGCGACGACTCCCTGTTCTGCCAGCTTACCAACCTCCCCACCGTAATCATCAACACCCAGCACGCCAGGGAGATTACATCCAGAACTACGTACGTAACGTCCAACGTATCAATAATATCCAACGGAGGCAGAAAGATCCTGGAGACTGCGGAAACTGGAGTCCGGGGCCGCGGAAACGCCAGCTGGGGCTTCCCCAAGAAACCATACAAGATAAAGTTCGCAGAGAAGCATACCGTGCCCGGATCCCCCACGTCCGACAAGAAGTGGACCCTCATCAACAACTACGGAGACAAAACGCTGATGCGCAACATCCTCGCATTCGAGGTCAGCCGCCGCGCAGGGATGGCCTACACCCCGTTCTGCACCCCGGTAGACCTGATCCTCAACGGGGAATACGAGGGCTGCTACCAGCTGTGCGACCAGGTGGAATCGGGCGAGGGACGGGTGCCTGCAAAAGGCGGTTTTTTCATAGAGATAGACGCATACGCCTATTCCGAGCCGGTGTACTTCTACTCCGCCAAGGGCATCCCCGTAACCGTAAAGCACCCGGACAACGACAAGATAACCGCAGGTGAGTTATCCTTCATCAAGAATTATTTCTCCCAGATGGAGACGGCCATGTTCGGCAACAACTACAAAGATCCGGGCAAAGGATACCGCAAATACCTGGACCTGGACAGCTTCCTGCGCAACTTCATAATAGGCGAATTCTGCGGCAACACAGACACATACTGGAGCGTAAACATGTACAAGGACGGTGCAAACGGCCCCTTCTTCACCGGCCCCGCCTGGGACTACGACCTGGCCTTCGAGAACGACAACCGCACCTATCCCATCAACAGCATAAACGATTACATCTACGCAAGCAAGGGCTCAGTGGCCGCAGACGCCGTACGCACCATGGTCAACCGCATCGTTAAGCAGGACCCGGATGCACGTGCACGCCTTGTGGAAATCTGGGACGAGGCCAAGCCCTCGCTGCAAGACCTCAACGACTACGTAGACCGGACAGCGGCGCTGCTGGATGAGTCGCAGCAGCTGAATTTCATCCGCTGGCCTATCCTCAACACATACGTACATCAGAACCCCAATACGTACGGCTCGTACGCAGGAGAGGTGGATGCCGTCAAGAAATACATCACCAGGCGCCTCACCCGCTTTGACGAACTGGTGCGCAAGTATAACCAATAATGCAAGAGGATGAACTTCCTTACAAAACTCAACAAAAAGCATATAGCGTCCGGCAAGCTGGGGCTGCAGATAATCGGCGCCCTGTTTGAATGGAGGCCAAAGGCCCTGCTGGCTTTCCTGCTGTTGCTGACCCCCATTTCCGTGGGCGTATCGATTATCCTTTCTCCGGACAACTATATCCCCTGCCTGTGCCTTCTGGGCCTCAACCTGGTGGTATGGCTCACTATCAAGGCCTGCAACAGACTGTCCGGCATTTTCAGCCTGGAAAAGAAGGAGGCCGGCATAACCTGGTGCCAGATTTCCATACTGGCGGCGCTCGGCCTGTGGATAATAGGATTCATCCTGATCTTCGGCATACAGAAAGACGGCAAGCTTGCCGCGGCATTCGGCGTCATAGGCTCCGTGACCGGCTGGATATTCCAAGACAAGATAAAAGGCGTTGTTGCATTCATCCACCTGAGGATGCACAACCTGCTCAACATAGACGACTGGATCCAGGTGCCCAAATACAACGTAGACGGAGTAGTCAAGTCTGTGACGCTCACCACCGTAACCGTCTTCAACTGGGACACCACAACCTCCGTCTTCCCTATCTGCGCACTGCAGTCGGACCACTTCATCAACCTGCAGAACATGACCAAGGGCAAGACCTACGGACGCCAGATGCTGAGGTCTTTCACCATCGATACCGGCACCATCCGCCCGCTTGCCCTGGAAGAGATTCCCTCCGGACACGACATCCGGAGCTATCTGCCGGCGGAAGAGATAAAAGACGGCGCACTGAACGCCCACCTCTACCGTATGTACCTGTACCACTGGTTGATGGACCATCAGGACATATCCCACAAGCCTTTCCTGCTCGTGCGCTGGATGGAGCAGAAACAGAGCGGCATGGACCTGCAGGTGTTCACCTTCATCACAGACGGCGCGCTGTCGTCCTTCGAGTGGAAGCAGTCGCAGATAATCGAGCACATAGTTGAATCCATGGAATGGTTCGGCCTGCGGCTGTACCAGGCCCCTTCTGCCAGCGACCTGCACGACGTCAGGCTTGCCCCGGCAACAAAAGAGGAGGTGCAGAAATGAAAAAGAAGGTTTTGAGGGAGCGCCCGTTCGAGTACCTGCGGCGCCTGGGAGACAATCAGCCATTCCCTGCAGAAACAGTCAGGAATTGGTATGTCGCACGCGCATATGTACTTGACAAACTTAAAGATACGGCTTTTGCGCCCGGGTCTGCCGAAAGGCTCTCCGTGGTGGTGGACGGAGACAGTCCGCTGCTGCTGTCGGTCGTGCGCCAGCTTGCCCTGTGCGCCCATTATGTCAATTACGAGGAATATGACCAGCTGGGCAGATTCAGCTGCCGCAACAGGACCGTCGTCACCATCGTTACCGGTAAAGACAAAGACTCCATACTCTCCGAACTCGGAAAAGAAGAGTATCTGAATCTGCTCATCCGGCACTGCAAGTATACGGTGTTCGGAGAAACCGTAAACGAAGGCTCCTACATAGACATAGAGTTCTGCATAGTGCGGGAGCGCCCGCAAGACTGCCCCGTCTGCATAAAAGAAGAAGACGTTACCGGCTTTGCCGCGGCATGCAACCAGGAAGAGCTGTATTCCATAGATACCCGCAAGGCCGTGCTTACCGGCAGGGTATACAAGCTGGGAGCCATCATAGACAATCTGCCTGCAGAAGACATCCACAGCGCCAAACGCTACATACACGCGCTTGATACGTTCCAGTACAGACTGCTGGCAGAAAAGATCCGGCCCATGATAGACGACGCCAAATGGAAAAGCAGCCAGACGGCGGTGCGGGGCAACCTTTCCAACCTTTTCTGCTCCGACTGTTTTGAATCCCGCGCGCTGAGCATCAAACGCTTCTGCGAGGCCAGCGGCATGCCGGAGCAGGATGCATGGGAGATCAACAACGAGGCTCTATCCGTCAGCGAGCACCACCGCTGGGTCGCGGACAAGCTAATAATGGGCTTCCGGCCTCTCCTGGAACAGGAGCGCCTGAGCTACGAAAGCCTGTTCGGCAAGAACCGCTACTCATACTGGAAGATGCTGAAGAACGATTCCAAGGCACCCTCGCACATAGACCTGTGCTCCTACAGGGACCTGCGCCGCATCGACCCGGACAACATGAAGTACGACAGCTTCCTGATGCTCGCCATCCCCATCATCCTCAAAACCTTATGCCTACTGCCAAGTGGGCGTCGTCCTTGCGGCGGAAAGGTTGGCTAGAGCAGCAGCAGCACTGCCGTAACGTAGAGCAGGAATGCCTGGGTGCCAAGGCGCCTGGGAGAATTGGCCTTCATCATTGCCTCGGTGGCGTCCAACTCGGCCAGGGCGGAAACGTCCTGGGCAGACGGCAGCTTGCTGAGGGGCCATTTGGCCACGATGAGCCCGTCTGAGAGCAACGTGGCGCCGCCGTTGGAGCGATTGACGGTCATAAGGGTGCGGCGGTCCGACGAATAGGCGCCCCACGGCAGTTCCGAGCCGGAGGCCACGAGCATCGAGCCCAACGGAAGCGAGGATCGGAATTCTTTGATACGCTCGAGCGCAGATTGCGGCAGTTTGTCGTAGTCGTAGGCAGAGACCACCATTACCAGGCCGCGGGCCAGAAGGTCGTCGCGATATGTGCCGTCTGCGTCGCAGATCGACAGGAGGGGCGAGCCGGGCGATGGTTCCTGCTGCGCCTGCATAAGCATTGCGCCTGGCTTGAAGGCCGTAAAATCAAAGCCGGGGATGCTGTTCATGGAGAAAACTGTGAATGCCGCCACCGATATGGCCGCAATGGAGAACGACACGTACTTGACCTTGCGTGGCAGCGGCACGGAGCGCATGGGCAGATAGGCCACCAGCCATAGCAAGCACATTGCTACGTTCTTTGCAAAGCTCTGGAAATGAGTCAGATGCACCGCCTGGCCAAAGCAGCCGCAGTCCATGGCCGGATTGCGTATCCAGAGCACCAGGGTTAGGCCCGTGAAAGCAAGCAGCACCAGGCCCACCAGCGGGCCCACGACGCGCGGCCACACGCCGGCGAGGAGCGCAGCGCCGAGCAGCGTCTCGAGCAGGGCCATTCCAACGCCCACGGCCTTGGCAAGGGGCATCATAAAGCCGATGTGCATGAACTTGAAGTACTCTTCCACCACGAGCCCTGCTCCTACGGGATCTATCAGTTTGAGCAGGCCGGCCACAAAGAAAACGAGGCCGACCAAAACGGCGCATATTCTCTTAACGGCTTTCATACACCTCGCGCAACTTATTGAATATCTGCTCCGGAGGCAACATCGAGCCCGCTCCGTCCGAGCAATCCACCACCACAAGCGAGGGGTCCAGCGACGCCTGACGCAGGTACATTGCACGCACCCGCTTCTGGAACTCTATGTCTGCCTCGTGGATGTCTGAAGCGCCGTTCAGGTAGCCCCTGTCCGAACCGGAACGGGCGCGGGAGAGGCTTGCCTCAACAAATCCGATTGGCACGTCCAGGAAAATGTTGAGGTCCGGCCTGGGAAGGTCGAAGGTGCCGAATTCCGTGTTGAGGATCCACTCGCGCAGGTCTTCCGCCGCATCCGGATTCTTGATCTTGGCGCACTGGTAGGCTATGTTGGAATAGACGTAGCGGTCCAGCAGCACGGTGCCGCCGGAGGCGAGGGCCTCCTTGATGGCGGGAGCCGCGCCGTGGCGGTCTTCTGCAAAGAGGAGCGCCACCAGCTGCGGGTGCACGCCGTCTATGGGGCCGAAGCCGCCGCGCAGGAACTTGCCTATGAGGCCGCCGTACACCGGGGCGTCGTAACGCGGAAAGTGGATGTATTCCAAACGGGGGCATACGCCCTCAAGATACTCGCGCATGAGCCGCACCTGGGTGGACTTGCCGGCGCCGTCGAGCCCTTCTATAACTACAAGCATACTACTCTTCTACAATGTAAACGTCGTCCCCGGGCTCGGCAAAGCCGAACTCCTCCCGGGCATATCTTTCCAGGGAATCTCGGGATGTGGAGAGCAGACGGATCTGCTCGTCCAGGCGGTCATTGTCCTGCTTGAGCGCCTCTATGCGGCGTTCCTGGCTGCGCAGCGTAAAGCCGGCCTGCACCCATCGCACCACATTGTCTTTCTTGATGAAAAGAAACAGCACGAATATTGCAGTTATGACTATGGCAAATCGGACGAACGAACGCTGTGGCGCCTTGCTGCCGTCTTTGCTCCTGTCCCATATGTCTTTAAATTTTCCCATAATCACAAAAATAGTTAAATTTGCAGAATATAAACACAAAAATTTATGAAACCTACTCTTTTGGTACTTGCTGCCGGTATGGGCAGCCGTTATGGCGGACTCAAGCAGATGGACGGCCTGGGCCCCTCCGGAGAAACAATTATCGACTATTCCATTTACGACGCAGTACGCGCCGGCTTCGGCAAGGTAGTGTATATCGTACGGGAGTATTTCCTGGACGCATTCAAAGAAGCCGTGTACCAAAAGTACAGTTCCGTCAAATGCCCCGACGGCGAGCCCCTGCAGTTCGACTTCGTAACCCAGGAGCTGGACCGCATCCCCGCAGGCTTCACCCTCAATCCCGAGCGTGAGAAGCCCTGGGGCACCGCCCACGCAGTGCTCATGGCAAAAGACAAGATCCACGAGCCTTTCGTCGTCATCAACGGAGACGACTACTACGGCCGCGACTCCTTCCGCATCGCCGCAGACTGGTGCAAGGCCCACGAGAACAGCCGGAACGTATACGCCATCGTCGGCTTCGAGGTAGACAACACCCTCAGCGAGTCCGGCGGCGTATCCAGGGGCATATGCTTCTACGAGGCCGACGGCCGCCTTACCGGCGTAGTGGAGCATCACAACGTCAAGATAGAAGAAGACGGCGTGCTCCGCGGAGACAACTCCGTAACCGGGCAGCACGTAGAGCTTCACGCCAAAGACCTCTGCTCCATGAACATGTGGTGCTTCACCCCGGACTACTTCGCCAACAGCGAGGCATTCTTCGGCACCTTCCTCGAGCAGCACGGCAACGAGCTCAAGAGCGAGTTCTACATTCCTTTTGCAGTCGACAATCTGGTCAAGGAGGGCAAGGTGGTCTGCGACGTGCTTTCCACCTCGTCCCGCTGGTTTGGCGTAACCTATAAGGAAGACCGTCCCGCAGTGGTGGCCAAGTTCGCCCAGCTTGTGCAGGAAGGCGTCTACCCTACCCCTCTCTATTAATGAAAAGACGCGGTAACTATCAGTTCCTGGGGAAGTTCTCCTGGTACGTCCCCGGGACAGGCGGAATATTCGCCCTGCTGGCATGGCTGCTGCTTGGCGGCGCAATCGGCGGCATCCTGGTGGTAATCCTCACCGCCGTTGCCGGCACCGACGCCGCGCTCGAATACGGCACACTGCTGAGCTATCCCATAATGTTCGTTCCCCCTATGCTCTATGCGGCCGTCAAGAGCAATACGGCCTCCATGTCGCAGGGAGGATTCAGGCTGGACAGCAATAACTTCGCGCCCCTCGGCGGCGCCCTTTGCGCCCTGCTGGCAGCCGTCGGCACCCTGGCCTGCGGCTTCTGCATAGAACCGGTTGCGGCCCTGCTGCCCCCCATGCCCGATTCCCTCAAAGCCATAATGGGAGAGATGACCAACGGTACACTGTGGGTCAACCTGCTGTGCGTAAGCGTCATGGCTCCCATCTGCGAAGAGTGGCTCTGCCGGGGCATGGTGCTGCGCGGAATGCTTGCCCACGGCGCCAAACCGGCCGTGGCCATAGTGGTGTCGGCGCTGTTCTTCGCCGTCATCCACCTCAACCCCTGGCAGGC
>JAFZXV010000038.1 GCA_017616595.1 Bacteroidales bacterium | reverse complement strand
ACCTGTCTTTCAGCGCCAACTCCCCGGAAGAAATCCTTACGGAGCCGGAGGTTCTTTCAGAAAACCCTCCGCTTCGCTCCGCCCCACCCGCAAGCGGGCCCCTCCCGTTCATGGTCACGGGCGACCAAAGGTTTTCTGAAAGAACCTCCGGCTCCGTAACTCCAAACGCTTCTTTTACGAGCGTTTCTCCGAGTGCGGCGCTGTAGCCGTTGGAATAAAGGTTGAGGACGACGAAGCCTTGGGGCGCAAGGATCTGCGCCACCGTGCGAAGCATCCCGAAGAGACACTCGTCCAGCTTCCATTTTTCCCCGTCGGGCCCGTGGCCGTATGCCGGCGGATCGAGGATGATGCCGTCGTAACGGTTGCCGCGCCTTGCCTCCCTGGCCGCAAATTTCATAGCATCTTCTACGATCCAGCGGATACCGCTGGGTCGTAAACGACTACTATCCCCCTGCACCCCCAGGGGACGGGGGGCGTTCCCCCCGACACCCCCCCGGTCGCTCCGCTCCGAAGCGTTTCGCTGGTCGGTCATTTCCATATTCCCACGCGCCCAGGTGACAACCTGGCGCACGGAATCCAGGTGCGTAACCTCCGCCCCGGCAGCCCTTGCCGCCAGCGACGCCGCACCCGTATATGCAAAGAGGTTCAGCACCTTGGGATGGTCCATCCCCTTGCACTTGCGATAGATGAACTCCCAGTTCGGCGCCTGCTCCGGGAACACCCCTACGTGTTTAAAGGACGTCAATCCCAGCCTGAGCGATAACTGTTCGGGAGTAGCGGAGGAGGACTCCGAACTTCCCAGCGGATACTTTATCCACCACTGGTCGTCCATCTTGTGGAGGCGCTCCCAGGTGCCGCTGTCTTCCTTGCCGGCTTTGCCGAAGCCAGCCCCCGGCTTGAAGCGAGTGTGCGCCAGCCGGTTCCACTCTGCCTGCGGCAGACTCTTGTCCCAAAGCGCCTTGGGCTCGGGGCGCGCCAGCACGTAGGCGCCAAAGCGCTCCAGCTTCTCGCCCGCGCCGCTGTCTATCAGCTCGTAATCGGCCCAATCGCCGCCCGGAAACTCTATCATACTGTAAGTCAAATCTTTACATTTCGATCTCTGGGAAAAACTCCCAGAGATCATTGCGTAAGTTATTGATTATCAACTTCTGGCTCAACGGTTGTGCCCACAGGCGCAAGGCGGCAGTTGTCCACATACAGATTGCCCTTGTAGTCGCCGTCGCGCAGTACGGGCAAATCGCCGTAAGGCACCTGCACGTAAGCAAATATTGATAGATAAGGAATATTATTGGCGTACGAAGCCTTGATGGTCTTTGTAAGGTGGATGGTGTTAATTCCGGCCGTCAGTTCATACTCTTGTCCGGCAATACCGCTGTCTGGGTTATCCGTGGCATGGACTCTGGCCACATTGTTGATATTGAAACTTCCCACAGCCTGTGCAGTGTATGCCATATAAGCAGAGATACGGTAGGTGCCGGCCTTGTAAGCATATACTTTCAGGTCAATAGTCAGTGTCGTACCCTCAATGCTTGAAGAGACTCCGATAGACGTCATTGGCGGATAAACCGCATCTGTCTCGGCGAAACACTTCAATATTACGTCATCGTCCTCACTCTTACGCCGGCCGTCAAGGACAATGTCAGGGAAATAATTGTGATTATACTGATCTGACTCATTAAAGGGTTCATCACGATAGCTGGAATTGGTAAATATATTGATGAATTCCATCATATCTCCGTGAGAAGCCTTGAATGATTTCAATTTAGAGTTTACCACGGAGTAATGCGCACAGCTGGCGTTATTGACAATCAACGCCGAGTGATGGCGGACTATGGACGGATAGTCCTGCATGGCCTCGCCGGCCACCTGATTGACTGTTACGGGAACGCTGGCAGCATCGTTCTTGACATTGATGGTCGCGGAGCGGGCCGCACCGTCGTTGCGTTTGACCACGAAGGTGTGGGTGCGTGTACCGGACAGGGCATCGCCCTCGGCGTCCATTTCCAACAGCCAGTCAGCGTCGGACTCAACCGTATAATCTGCAGCACACTTGACTCCGAACGTAATCTCGCCGCCGTATTTGCCGACTTCTATTTCTGTGGGATCCACCACGGGTACGTCCGTCTTCCATTCGCAACCGTTGTCGACATCCATCATAGCGGCAAACGTGCCGCTCTTGAACGTATACTCTTTGTAAACCGTTCGTGCCAGTTTGGCACCGTCGGCCCTCTCCAAGGTCAGGGTGATAGTCTCTATCCCGGAACAAGGCGGGCAAACGAAATAGTACGGCTTTCCGGGCGTGAACTTTCCTCCCTGGGGTATCAGGTCCAGACTATTTGTGAACTCTGAATCTGAATCTGACTGACAATAGAGGGACGCTGTACCGTCTTCTTTGATAAAAATGTAATTCTTTTTGTTTACGGCAAACCACGAATTTTTGTTATCGGTTGTAACCGACAAAGTCGCTTTGACAACATTTTCGCTCTGTAAAGAGAACTTCAGTCCACTCATCGGGTGCTTGAACGAGAAGTTGCTGTCGTGAGACCAGGCAAGTGAAGGATATGACCCTCTGGCAAAAGTCCCGGGAACGCCGTCCTGAGTGAAGGGGTACGTATATCTTACCACGTAGCGGGAATAAGATCCTTCATACCCCATAGGTAAATTGCTTTGATAAGGGTAGACGGCTATGTGGTCGTACTCTTCATTGTCCCAGACTTCCTTGAAGCTTTGATAATCAAACTCCTGGTCAGCCGCGGGCCGGAACTTGGCCGTAGCCGAAGGGAAATCGTTGGTGGCAACGAATTTCACTATGGGCGTAAGCTTTGCGCTGCTCTTGTTGAACACGACTACGGCAATCTCATCCCCGGGGTTCCAGTACATATGACCGTCCATATCCCGCTGGGTACGGGAATCGGGGTCTCCGCAGGTGGCGGTGATGAAGAAATCGTCTTCGTAAGAAGGCGTCTGGGGCATCTCTGCGGGCCCTTTGTTGCAGGAGGCCGCCAATGTCAAGATCAGCGCAAGCGCTGAAAGAATGTGCTTTTTCATAATTGTCCTCCCATTTAATACAAAGGTTCATCCACGATATCGTCCAGCCCTCCGTCCAGAGAGCTGTCGCAGAGCAGACTTGCCGTACGCAAGAGCTCCCACTCGGTAACAGGTATTTGATACTGCAGTTTCATAAGCATATATAATACAAAACAAAGGTATTGATTTTTTTGCTAAATTTGCGACGGAAACATCAAAATAACACAATATCCATTATGCAGCAGCACATCGATTCCTACGATTTTACCGGCAAGAAAGCCATCGTTCGCGTAGACTTCAACGTCCCCCTCAACGAGAAATTCGAGATTACAGACGACACCCGCATCCGTGCCGCAATGCCCACCCTCAAGAAGGTGCTCGCCGGCGGCGGCGCCCTCATCATCATGTCGCACCTGGGCCGTCCCAAGGGCGTAACGGAGAAGTACTCCCTCAAGCATATCCTCGCACACGTTTCCGAGTGCCTCGGCGTTCCCGTTAAATTTGCGGCAGACTGCCAGAAGGCCCAGGCAGAGGTCGCCGAGCTCAAACCCGGCGAGGCCCTCCTGCTGGAGAACCTCCGCTTCTACGCAGAGGAAGAGGGCAAGCCCCGCGGACTTGCAGAAGACGCCACAGACGAGGAGAAGAAGGCCGCCAAGGCCGTCGTCAAGGCCTCCCAGAAGGAGTTCGTAAAGGTGCTTGCCTCCTACGCAGACTGCTACATCAACGATGCATTCGGCACCGCACACCGCGCCCACGCATCCACCGCCCTCATCGCCGATTACTTCCCCAACGACAAGATGTTCGGCTACCTGATGGAAGGCGAAATCAAGGCCATCGACAACGTTCTCAAGAACGCCGGCCACCCCTTCACCGCAATCATCGGCGGCGCCAAGGTTTCCAGCAAGCTCGCCGTGCTCGAGAACATGCTCGACAAGGTAGACAACCTCATCATCGGCGGCGGTATGGGCTACACCTTCATCAAGGCACAGGGCGGCCACATCGGCAACTCCCTGCATGAGGATGACCTTATGCCTCAGGCACTTGAGATCCTTGCCAAAGCCAAGGAGAAGGGCGTCAACATCAGCCTTTCCGGGCAGACCCTTGCCGCAGACGGCTTTGGAGAGGACGCCAACACCCAGTTGGTAGATCCTTACAACATCCCCGACGGCTGGGAAGGCGTTGATGCAGGCCCCAAGTCCCTCGAGGAGTGGGAGAAGATCATCCTCGGTTCCAAGACCATCCTCTGGAACGGTCCTGTTGGCGTATTCGAGATCCCCAAATTCGCAAAGGGCACCCTCAAGGTCGCCGAGCTGCTCGCAAAAGCCACTGAGAAGGGCGCTTACACCCTCGTTGGCGGCGGCGACTCCGTTGCAGCCGTTACCCAGATGGGCTTTGCAAAGAAGGTCAGCTACGTTTCCACCGGCGGCGGCGCAATGCTCGAGGCACTCGAGGGCAAAGAACTCCCCGGCATCGCAGCAATACGCAAATAAGTGAAAAGGATCATCCTTTTAATCGCGTTAGTTTTATTGCCGCTCTCCCTGATAGGGCAGAGTGGCAATAAAACTGTTCGTTTTGGCGCAGACGCCAGCTTGGACTGCTTCCTGGACACCGATAACCTGCCTTCCTCGAATTTCAGCGGCGGGCTAGGGGTACGTGCCAGATGGGGCAAGCAAGACCAATGGCTCAACCTTGTGGGCGGCCTCAGGTTCATCTATGGCCCCCGTCTGCAGGGCTTCCAGGTGCCGATCATGCTGAATGCAAACCTGCTTAAGCTGGAAAAAGCCTCCGCCTATCTGGGCGCAGGCTATGAATTCGACTTTATCGGGACTTACTGGGGTTGTATGAAGTTCCAGACCGGGCTGCTGGCAAACGAGCACTTCGACTTCCGCGTCTTCTTCAAGCCCTATCAGGCGGATCTGGGAATAGGATTCACCTACTATTTCTAGGCAAAGGACCTATTTGCAAAGCATAATGTCCAGGATCATCCGGTCTGTGGACTTCATTCCTACCGAGCCAATTTTGCCCAGGTTGCGGATTGTGTTTTCCACGTTGTCTTCGATGATGCCGTCGGTAGGCGGGATACAGGTCCCGCGGAGGGCCAGCACCGCCGACTGGACGGCGCAGGAGACGCCGGAGGCCACCTTCATGGCGCAACCGACCTTGGCGCCGTCGCACACCATGCCGGTGATGTTGCCGGCCATATTCTGGATGGCGGCGCAAATCTGGTCGTAGCCACCTCCCTCCAGGTAGACCACGCCGCAGGCGGAGCCGGTGGAGGCCACCACGCAGCCGCACAGGGCCGACAGCTTGCCGAGGTAACTCTTGATGTGGATGGCCACCAGGTTGCTCAGGATGAGTGCGCGGGCGAGTCGTTCGTCGTCTACATTATACTGGATTGCATAGGCGATGACGGGCATGCTGACGGTGATGCCCTGGTTGCCGCTGCCGCTGTTGGACATGGCGGGGAGGGTGCAGCCGGCCATCCTGGCGTCGGAGGCCGCGGCGGTCATACCCATGGCAAAACTGAGGTAATCGCTCCCGAAAACGCCCTTCTGGTTCTCCCGGATGGCCTTTCCCACCTTGAGGCCGTAGTCGCCTTCCAGGCCCTCGTGCGCGAGAGCCAGATTGAGGGTGCGGTCTTCCAGGATGAACTCGATATCCTTATAGTCGGCCGTCAGTGCAAAATCGTATATCTCCCTGACGGTCAGGCCATAATCCTTGGTACCGGTATCCACGGATGCCGCCCCGGACTCGGAACTCATGAGGATGTGGTCGGCGAAGGAGGTCTCCACTATGCGGTCGTGGTCGTCTTCGATGACGGCGTAGGCGTGCGGATCGACCTCGGCGCTTGCGCGGGTCCCTTCAAGGGCGACGGTTGCCTTGACGTACAGCAGGTGCTCTGTATCTGCAACCGACACGTGTACCGCCCTGGTGGCCACGAGCTCCTTTGCGCGGGTCACGTCCTCCGCAGTGAGGTTCTTGACGACCTCCAGGCCGAGGGCTGAATCTCCGCAGACCGCGCCGAGCGCTGCCGCAACGGGGATGCCCACCATACCCGTGCCCGGGATGCCGACTCCCATGGCGTTCTTGAGGATGTTGGAGCTGACGGAAACGTCTATCTTGAACTCCGCTTTGCGGCGCCAGCCGTCCGGGCAGGTGCCGGGGCAGTTGTCGGAGATGATTTCCACCGCCTTGGCTACTGCAAGGGCCACGGCGATGGGTTCGGTGCAGCCGAGCGCCGGCTTGACCTCTCTGTGGATTATGTCGATTATTTCCTGCTGGCGGGGAGTCATAGGTCGAGGAATTTCACGAATGCGTCTGTGTCGAGGTTATATCCACGGGGCCCGGCAAGGACGTTGCCCTGCCCGTCGAGGATGAAGTAGTTGGGTTGCGAGTTGACGCCGAAGCGGTCGAGCACCATCTTTGAATTCACCCGGCCGACGTCTTTGAGCACCTTGCCCTCGGGGGTCGTAACCCACTGGTCTTCAGGCAGGCGCGCTTTGTCGTCGACGTATAGGGATACGATTACGAAGTTGTCTCGCAGGCGCTGCAGCACCTCCGGGTCGCTCCAGACGCGGGCTTCCATCTCCCGGCAGTTGACGCAGCCGTGGCCGGTGATGTCGACGAACACCTTCTTGCCGGATGCCGCCGCTGCGGCTATGCCGTCTTCCAGCTTGCTGTATCCGCTGAGGCCGTGCGGCAGGGAGACCTCGGAGCCGTAAACCGGCAGGGATTGCTGGTCGGAGCCGGCAATGACGTACGTGTTTTCGCCGTCAACGATGTACGTGCCACCGTCAGCCGTTCCCGTTCCCGTCGCCGTTCCCGCTCCCGTCGCCGTCGCCGTTCCCGTCATCCCCGACCTGATCGGGGATCCCAGCACGAAGTCCTGCGTCTGCAGCGGCGGCAAATACCCGCTCAGGGCCTTGAGAGGAGCGCCCCACATGCCGGGAAGCATCCACACCACGAAGGAGAAGTCAATGATTATCAGCACTAGACGTCCGACGCTGATGTGCTCCAGCGGCGTATCGTACTTGAAGCGAATCTTGCCCATGAGGTACAGTCCGAGGAGGGTGAAGCAGACGATCCAGATGGCCAGGTACACCTCCCTGTCGAGCAGGTGCCAGTGGTAGGTCTGGTCGGCGACGCTGAGGAACTTGAGTCCGAGCGCAACTTCGATGAATCCAAGGACGACCTTGACGCTGTTGAGCCAGCCGCCGCTCTTGGGGAGCTTCTTGAGAACCGAAGGGAAGAACGCCAGCAGCGCGAACGGCAGTGCGAAGGCGATGCTGAACGCCAGCATCGTGACCATCGGCGTCCAGAACTCTCCCTGGGTGCTCTTGATCAGCACGGTGCCTACGATGGGGCCGGTGCAGCTGAAGCTTACCAGCACCAGGGTGAGCGCGAGGAAGAAGACGCCCGCGAGACCGCCCTTGTCGCTGTTCTTGTCGGCGGAGTTGGTCCATTTGCTCGGCAGCACGATCTCGAACGCTCCGAAGAACGATGCCGCGAACACCATAAATATGATGAAGAACAGGATGTTAGGGAGCCAGTGGGTAGACAGCCAGTTGAAGATGTCTGCCGTAACCGCCGATCCGCCGATGGCCCATGTGAGGCCTATTATGATGGATATGGGAATAGTGTACAGCAGCACTATGAAAAGGCCGTACATAACCGCCTTGAAGCGGCCTGCTGCCACATTGCCCGATTGCTTGAGGAAGAACGACACGGTCATCGGGACCATGGGGAAGACGCATGGCGTAAGGAGCATCAGGAGGCCCCAGAGTATGGCCTCGAGGATGAGGCCCCACAGGCTGCCCGTCCGGTCTCCGGGCGCCGTTCCCTTAAGCTCGAGGGTGGTGTCGTACTCGTCGGGCGGATAGCAGGTGCCCGTGTTGCACGCCTGCCACTCTATGTGGACGTCGGCCTTGCACTTGCCCCCCTGAAGCGTTCGCACCTGCTGCACGATGACCACGTGGCCCTCGCAGGTGCCGATTTCCATCTCGAAGATGTTGTCGTACTCCCGGACGGTATCGGAAATGATTTGTGGCTCTCCGACGGGCTCGACGGCGTTGCCGCTTACCGAGAAGACGGTAGGATTGGGGCCGTCGGGATAATCCTGAAGGTCGTATATATGCCAGCCTGCGCCCATTTGGCCGGTCGCCTTGATCTCATAAACGTTATCATCGACTTTTTGAGCAGACACATCCCACTTTACCGGCTGGTCAATCTGACCGGCAGCCGGCCAAGCCAAACTGAAGATGGCCGCGACAAAAAACAGCAGAGAAAGCTTCCTGTTCATTTCTGTTTGCTAATAGGTTCCCAAAACTACAAAGATAAGAAAAAGTGGTATATTTGCCCTATGAAATTCATCAGTTGGAACGTTAACGGCCTGCGGGCGGTGGCAGGCAAGGGCTTTGCAGATATCTTTGAAGGTTTTGACGCAGACTTTGTGTGCCTGCAGGAGACAAAACTCCAGCCCGGCCAGATAGACCTGGAGTTCCTTGGATACACATCTTACTGGAATTCTGCAGAGAAAAAGGGATACTCCGGCACCTGCATCTACACCCGCGAGGAGCCGCTGAGGGCGATGTACGGCATAGGCGCTCCCGAGCACGACACCGAGGGCCGAGTCATAACGCTGGAGATGCCCCATTTCTATCTGGTTAACGTCTATACACCCAACTCGCAGGACGGGCTGCGCCGCCTACCGTACCGTATGCAGTGGGAAGACGCCTTCCGCGAATACCTCTGCGGCCTCAAGGAACGCAAGGGCGTGGTCGTCTGCGGCGATATGAACGTCGCGCACGAAGAGATCGACCTTAAAAACCCCGCCACCAACCACTTCAACGCCGGTTTCTCCGACGAGGAGCGCGCCAAGATGACGGAGCTGCTCGCCTCCGGCTTTGTGGATTCCTGGCGCCTGCAGCACCCCGGCGAGGCCAAATACTCCTGGTGGTCTTACCGTATGGCCGCCCGCGAGAGGAACGTAGGCTGGCGTATAGACTACTTCCTGGTGAGCCAGGGCCTTTCCGGCAAAATAGTATCCACAGACATCCTCAACGACGTCTACGGCTCCGACCATTGCCCGGTGGAGCTTGTGTTGGAGTAGAACTGTCGGCTACAGCAGCCCTTCCGGCAAATCCATTACCAGGCGCTTCTGCGCAGGGTCTGCTTCCAGAATAAAGTCCTCGTGAAGGGGAACCAGGGCTCCGGCCACCTCCAGACAGGGGTTGCCGGGGATTTCTTCTATACCGCTAATGGTTCCCACCAGGCGGTCTTTGTCGTATAATGTCCAGCCTGTGAAGTCTTCCTCGTCTTCCTCTTCGAATTCGGCGTCAAGAAGAATCTCGCGGCCTACCACTTCCTCTGCATCCTGCAGGGAGTCTATGTCTGTGAGATGGACTATTGCGCGGGTGTTGCCCCTCCGGGTGATGGACTCCACAAAAAAGGGAACCGGTAATCCGTCAAAAATGACGAATACCGGTTCATTGGTGCTGATTTCCTCTACTGAAACATCCAGAAGACCAATCAGAAGGTCTCCCTGGGTGCCGTTGGACTTGAGGATTTTGGCAACGGGGATCATCCCTATGCCTCTTCTGCTGCGGGAGCCTCCTCGGCGGGAGCTTCTTCTGCAGTTGCCTCAGCTGCCTTTGCGGCGGCCTCTGCTGCTGCAAGCTCTGCGGCCTTCTTGGCGATAGCCTCGGCGCGGGCCTCGTTGACCTTGGCCTCTTCTGCCTTGGCGGCCTTGCGGGCCTCGATGTCGGCGTTCTTCAGGCCGGTCTTCTTGGCCTCGATCTTGGCATCCCTGCCAGCCTTCCAGTCGTTCCACTTCTTGTCTGCAACTTCCTGGGTGAGTGCGCCCTTGGCTACACCGCCGTCGAGGTGGTGGCGAAGGAGAACGCCCTCGTAGGAGAGGATGCGGCGAGCGGTAAGGGTGGGCTCTGCGCCAACTTTGATCCATGCAAGGGCACGCTCGAAGTTGAGGTTGATGGTTGCAGGATTGGTGTTGGGGTTGTAGGAGCCGAGCTGCTCGATGTAACGACCGTCACGCGGTGCGCGTGAATCTGCCACAACAATGTGGAAGAATGCGAAATTCTTCTTTCCGTGGCGCTGTAAACGAATTTTAACAGCCATTGTGAATCTGTTTGTTTATAAAAATTACACTAAAAAGTCCGCCCTACCCGAGAGCGGACTGCAAAGGTACTAAAAGATTATTAATTAGCAAAATAATCTTACTCTATCACAAGCTCCACCGGACAAAGGCAAACAGCTAATCGGAAACCTCGGGATCCACTTTTGTGCCGACCGCCGCGGCGCGGCAGTTGTCTATGTACCAGTCGCCGTAATT
>JAFZXV010000037.1 GCA_017616595.1 Bacteroidales bacterium | reverse complement strand
TTCTTCAAGAACGACATCTATCTCTCCCAGATTTGCTTCAAAGGTGAGATAAATAGTGTTAGAGATTAACGCAGCGACAATTGGAATTGGGGAAGATCCTCGAGGTCGGCCATCGGGGTTTATTACTTCCCTCAAAGGGATTTCAGCAGGTGTCTGAGTTGTGGAAAAAGAAGGAACAGATGCCAGCGTTAACAGCAGAGCGAAAACAAGGAATGAACGTTTCATAATTATATATACAAAGGTTTTACGCAAAAGAAACTAAAAGAAACTTATTGTGAAAGAGGTGTATAAAAATCACCGTTACATCGTTAGCTGCATACTTAAGGACTAATGATTTAATAATCAGGGATTTAATGCCATTGCCAAATCTTGTGCAACACCGTTATACTATGGGGTATAGCTCTGATTCTCAGTCTATTAACGCTACTTGTAACGCTATTCATGTGTGTTTGATCTGCATTATTCACTTAGAGATGACAAAAAGGGTATTTTGGTTATATTTGTCAATATGAAAATAATAGCTGTTCTACTGCTTCTGGCGTCATGCATATGTTGCACAGGAGAGGTTTCACAAGAGAATATTATTAATAAAGCAAATCGTTTGATGCAGGAGCACCCTGATAGTGCCCTTGTGATTCTTAATCAAGTAGATACCACTCGGATCCGGTCAAACAGGCAAAGAGCCGAGTATGCATTATCGTATGTTGTTGCTTTGGATAAAAACCATATTGATACTACTAATACAAGTCTGTTGGATCCAGCGATGAAATACTATCGCGTAAGAGGATCATCTGAGAATAGGATGAAAGTCCATTACTACTTGGGTTGTATACAGAGCAATGCCGGGGATTATACATCTGCGTTCGCTTCGTATAACACCGCTTGGAGAGAAGCCCTAAACACAGATAACAGTTTGGCCAAAGGAATGATTTCGGCTGCAATTGGTATAGTTTATAACAACAATTATATTGCCGAAGAGGAGTTATACTATTTTAAGGAAGCCTATAATTGGTTTTCAGAATACGGAGACAGTCTGTATATCGATAATGCTTTATACCTGCTTGCTAAAGCATATCATAATAACCACTTGTTTACTAAAGCAGACAGCTTGTATTCAAAGGTTAACCGGAATAGCAGATTTGCGTCGAGTGCGTTGCTCGGCAGGGCAACCAACACATTAAAAGGGCCCGGCCCAAATCCGGAAAAAGCTTTGGAGTTTTTTAACAAGGCACAAGAAATGGGCGCACAGCTAAGCCTAGATGAATGGTATCAGTACGTTTATGCACTGTATCTTACTGGAAACAGAGAAAGTGCAGACAATGTCATGAAGCTACTTGAAAAGGTAGATAAAGATGATGATCTTTCTTCTCTTTGGTGGAAATACAGCATAGCCCTTAATAACACAGATTATGAGAAAGCCCTCACCTTTTTGCAGAAATTCTCTGAATTAAACAATTCTGTTGTCCATAAACAACTGCAACAGTCTTTGTACAAGATAGATAAAGACCAGTACCTTATTGAGGCTGAATTGTCGCAACAGGCGAAAGACAGGTCAAAAACCGTGTTGGCCATTGTCTCTTTAGTCGCGCTATTATTATTATCCTTGGCGTCTTTGTTTTATTTCAGAATGAAAAGCAGTGTTCAACAGAGAAGCGCGATGCTGGAACAACAGGTTTCGGAGGCCCAGCGTATGACTGAACTTGTTATGCTGAATGCTGCAGAAGAGAAACGGACGACAGAAGATAAACTATTGTCTTTACGGGCGTCTTTTGCCGCGATGTATCAAGCACAGTTCTCGAAAATTGGTCAACTATACGAAAAAGAATTAGGGTTATCTCTCTTATTTGACAAGGCAAAACAGGATTACGCAGACCAGGTCCGGGATATATTGTCCGAGATTGGAGACAGGCCGGAACAGCAAAAGCAGTTTGAGGCCCGCATAGACCGCGACATGGACAACATCATGAAAAAGATGAGGGCAGATTTCCCGGGATTCAGCGACGAAAGCTTCAGGTTGTTGAGCTATTTTGTCGTTGGATTTCACGCCAGTACAATAGCATCTATAATGTGTATGGATTCCGGGGCAGTAAGAACCCGCAAATCCCGCCTCAAGAAACAAATCCTTTCCGCCGACAGCCCGAACCACCAATTATACGAGGCGCTGCTATAAGCGGCATCCCTTACATATCCACATTAAACACCATCCCGATGTGATACTTGTCGTATTCTGACGGGGCGCCGAAGTTGTAATAGGCGCTTACGCCGATGCGGGTGGTGAAGGGGAACCAGGCGAGGTTGCCGAGTACGGCGCAGAGGTCGGCGCCCACGCTGCTCATCAGCGAGCCGACGGCCGTGCTGCCGGCAAAGTATGCGCCGTCGGCGTGGAGGGTGCATTCGAAGTTGCGGAGGTACACCACCGGAGAAAGCCAGCTGCAGTCTACGGGCAGGAACGGGAAGACGTAATCCATTGTGATGCAGCTCTGCAGCGGAGTGGCGGAGACCTTGGACGCCAGGGAATTGAACGACCTCATTCCGCGGGGCAGCGTAGCAACGTAACGCTCGCTGAAATAGGCGTTTCCGAGGGGCGCCTGCGCGGTGGCGGTAAGCCTGATGCCGTGCGTATCCATCAAACCGGGAAGGTAGCCGTATCCGTAAATGTAGGCGTTGGGGGCGAATACGTCCATCGCTCCGAACCGCCCGCTCACGCCGGCCTCGATGCCTCCGCCCAGGCGGGGATAGACGCAGGACGACGGCGTCGCGCGCACCGCATAGCCACGGATGGACGCGGATACTTTGTTCATAGGAGCGACGGCCCCATGCACGAAGACGTCGTTGCTCACGGAGGCGCGCAGCTGCGGAATCACCCCGCGATAGACGCCTCCGGAAGAATAGTTCAGCGGCAGGTACATCAGCAGAGACAGGCTGGCGGACGGCTTATCGGCCAGACGCTCGGAGTTGACGGCGAGCTTGCGGTCCCATTTGGTGTAGGACTGCTGCATAAAATACATACGGGCCCGTTCCGTGCTGAATTCGGCCGACACCTCGATCTTGGGATACAGGCCGGAATAGGTGAATTTGGTCTCGACGCTATGCGTCCAGGGGTCGTCGTTGCTGTCTGGCCACGAGGCGTGGTAAGCAGCGGAACCCACCATGGTCTCCAGCTCGTTCTGGAAGAATACCGTTGCGCCAAGGCCGGCCGTCGAGAACACGTCTTCGAAGCTCTGGTCTTTGATTGCGTCTGTGCTCACATAAATCGGCGCCCACGAGTGGAATCGGAAGATATGGGCGAGGCGATTGTACGGCACCGGGTCGGCAAGGACGATGGTGCTGTCTATGTTTACCGGGCGCGGCGTCTCAAGCCCGGGGGCGAGCTCATAGGCGTGGCGCCGGGTAAAGTCTGCCTGCACAGGCTCCGGCAACTCCGCAAGAGGCGTACTCAGAATATGGCGCCCGTGCGCGTCCAGGGCAGAATACAGCAGGTCCTTCGAGTCAGGGGCGATGGCATAGCCCGCGCCGCCCTGGGGCGAACTGGTGAGCCGGAAGGCGCTGCCGCCGCGGAGGCGGTAAAGCTCGTCTACGCCCGTAAGGTCGGAGGTAAAATACAGCTCTCCGCCGCTCTCCCAGAGCTCCTTGACCACGGCGTAGCCGCAATCGAACACGGAAGCAAACCCGCCGGTAACATCGTAGAAGGCATATCCCCCGTCGCTGATGCCGGCGGCCAGTATCTTGCCGCCAACCCACGCCGATTCTGTAAGCTGAACGCCGTCGGGGGCCGGATAGCGTTGCTGCTCGGCACCGGTAACGGCATCGATAACGACCAGCGCCGAGCCACCCTCCACCGGGTACTCCGTAACCGCCAGCCGCAGCCCGTCTGGCGCCACAGAGGGGTTGTACCAGCGGGTCTGCTCCGTAAGGCGCGCATGCTGTCCGTCGGGCCCGGCGTACCAGATTTCCGAGTAGGAACGCTGCTCCCAACGGGTGTCGGCCACTATCTCGCTCCAGTACAGGCGATTAAGGGGCTCGGACGCGCAGATGCGGCTGGTGGTGTGGGCAAAGCTGGAGAGGCGCGTTACTCTGCCGTCCGGGGCTATGCGCACAAGCTCCGTAGATGTAGTTAAACCGGAGCGGACGGCGTACAGGGTGCTGTCCAGCACGCAGGCCCACTTGTACTGCGTAAAGCGGCGGTGCTGCCCCGTAAGGCGCGTAGAGGGCATAAACGGCGCGCGGGCCTGCTCGTCCCTTTGCCAGCGCTGCTTAAGCGTATCCGTAATCTCGGCAAAGGCGGGCTTGAACCGCTTGCCGGTGGCCTCGCGCACGGTCTTCTGATAGTTGAACATCGGCCAGGGCCACAACTTCCTGCGGAACAGGCGTTCGTAGTAGCGGGCGGTGAAATCCTGCACGCCAAACACGTCGCGCATTCCTGCGGCGCGGATGTAGCCGACCTTGTAATAATCGGGCGTAAACTTCTTGATGGAGCCGTACCGCCACTGCCAGAAGTTGCGGGTGTCGCCCTCGCGGAAGGCGGCGCGATAGTACTCCAGGAACGACGCCTCGCGCCCGCGCCCCACGTTTGTAAGTTCGGTTTCCGCGGCCACGGCATCTCCCTCATAGAACGACGAGCCGCAGTAGATAGTAGACACGCCTCCGGCAAACAGATCTCCAACCAGCCAGCGGAAGGGCTTGTACGGACGGGCGTTTACAAACTGCATCTGCGCAACGTGCCGCGACTCATGCGTCACGAGGTGCACCGGCCATGGAGTGGGCTCCGGGGCGAGGAACGTGGGCGTGGTGTACAGCTGCATCCGCCTCGGCGTCCAGGCCACCATACCGTTGGCATCGGCCACCCGCGGATACAGGATCACGGGCAGCGGCCTGCGGTATTCCTGATTGGGATAGTAGCCCGCAGTGGCGCCGACGGGGAGCTTGACGCGCTCCAGATAGTCGGCGTAAACGCGGGCGAGGGAATCGAGCCCCTCGGGATAAAGGACCTTGTAGTCTGGCGTTGTAATCTGCCACCAGCGTACGGACGCCGGCTCGCAGCCGTCCGTATAGAACTGGGCTGCGGCGGGCAGGCCCGCCACCAGCAGTGCGAGCCACAGTACAAGGGCCTTTATGCGCATTGGGTTATGCGAGCTTGCGGGCTCCGTCGGAGATTACCACGTCGTACTTCTTGAGGTCGTGGCCGAACTCGGCGCGATATTTCTCGGCCGCGGCGGCAACAAACTCGTCGTACAGCTCGTCCTTCACCAGGTTGATGGTGCAGCCGCCAAAGCCTCCGCCCATTACGCGGGAGCCGGTGACGTCCATCTTGCGGGCAAGTTTGGCAAGGAAGTCGAGCTCGGGGCAGCTCACCTCGTACAGGCGGCTGAGGCCGAAGTGGGTCTGGTACATCATCTCGCCCACGGTCTCGTAGTCGCCGCGCTCGAGGGCGTCGCACACGTCGAGCACGCGCTGCACCTCGCCTATTACGTATTCTGCGCGGATGAAGTCTTCTTCGCTTATCTTGTCCCGCACCTCGTCGAGCCAGACGCGCTTGCAGTCGGACAGAAAGTCAACCTCGGGATGATTCTGCTTGATGGCGGCTGCGGCCCGCTCGCAGGACTGGCGGCGGAAGTTGTATGCGGAGCTGGCGAGCTCGTGCTTGACGCAGGTGTCCAGCAGCACCAGCTTGTAGCCCACCGGATTGAAGGGGAAGTACTGATGCTCGAGGGTCTTGCAGTTGAGGCGGATGAGCTGCCCTTCCTTGCCGAAGCAAGAGGCAAACTGGTCCATTATGCCGCACATCACGCCGCAGTAGTTATGCTCGGTGCTCTGGCCGATGCGGGCGAGCTCGAAACGGTCGAAGCCGTTGTTGTTCATATCGTTGAGGGCAAACGCAAAGCAGCTCTCCAGGGCAGCCGAGGAGCTGAGGCCGGCGCCGAGGGGCACGTCTCCCGCAAACACGGCGTCAAATCCCTTGACGGAGCCGCCGCGCTTGATAGTCTCACGGCATACGCCAAATATGTAGCAGGCCCAAGCCTCTGCGGGCTTGTCTGCCTCTTCCAGCCCGAAGACAGCGGAGGCATCGTAATCCAGGGAATACAGGCGTACTTTATCCGTCTCGTTGAACTTTATTTCAGCCATGATGCCCTTGTCTATGGCTCCGGGGAAGACATATCCGCCGTTGTAGTCGGTGTGCTCGCCGATGAGGTTGATGCGGCCGGCCGCTGCGTAGAATGTTCCGCCTTCGCCGTAGAGGGAGAGGAACTTGCTGTGGATTCTTTCTTTCATTGGTTATAGGGGTTTATGTGGTTATACGTTAAAGAGGAAGTGCATGATGTCCCCGTCCTGCACCACGTAGTCTTTGCCCTCGATGCCCATCTTGCCGGCGGCACGCACGGCTGCCTCGGTGCGGTACTGCACAAAGTCGTCGTACTTTATTACCTCGGCACGGATGAAGCCCTTCTCGAAGTCTGTATGGATGACGCCGGCGGCCTTGGGTGCCTTGTCTCCGGCGTGGATGGTCCAGGCGCGGCACTCGTCGGCACCGGCGGTAAAGAAGGTGCGGAGGCCCAGCAGGGCGTACGCGCTCTGGATGAGGCGCACCACGCCGGACTCTTCGAGCCCCATCTCTTCCAGGAACATCCGGCGGTCTTCGTAGTCTTCCATTTCAGCTATCTCGGACTCGGTGCGGGCGGAGATGATGAGGATGCCGGCGTTCTCGTCCTTAACGGCCTCGCGGACGGCCTCCACATAGGCATTGCCGGTGGCGGCGGAGGCATCATCAACGTTGCAGACGTAGAGGACGGGCTTGTTGGTGAGGAGGAAGAGGTCGTGCGCGAGCTGCTCCTCCTCTTCGTTCAGCAGGTCAACGCTGCGGCACGAGCGGCCCTCGCGCAGGGCGTCCCGGTAACGGGTGAGCAGGGCGCTGAGCTTCCTGGCCTCCTTGTCTCCGGCGGCTGCCGCCTTGACGCACTTTGCCAGGCGGGCCTCAACGGTCTCAAGGTCTTTGATCTGCAGTTCGAGGTCTACAACCTCCTTGTCGCGCACCGGGTCTACGCTGCCGTCTACGTGCACAACGTTGCCGTCGTCGAAACAGCGCAGGACGTGGAGTATGGCATCGCACTCGCGGATATTGGCAAGGAACTGGTTTCCAAGGCCTTCGCCCCTGCTCGCACCCTTAACGAGGCCGGCGATGTCTACAATGTCTACAGTGGCCGGTATGGTGCGCTGAGGATGGCAGATATCGGTAAGGACCTCAAGCCTGCGGTCCGGCACATTGGTGGATCCGAGGTTGGGTTCTATGGTACAGAAAGGAAAATTGGCGCTCTGGGCCTTGCCGCTGCTCACGCAGTTGAACAACGTAGACTTCCCCACGTTCGGCAGCCCGACTATTCCGCATTTAAGAGACATTTTTGCAATATATTAATACTGCAAAAGTAACGATTCTCCGTAAGAATTACAATACGGCCCTAACGCATTAACGCCTCGTATAAATCGTGGTTCGGGCCGTCGGTGGAAAGGATTTGTTTCTTGAGGCGGGATTTGCGGGTGCTTACTGCCCCGGAATCCATACACATTATAGATGCTATTGTACTGGCGTGAAATCCAACACCTCTCCTGTGCAACATATGCATGACGCCAGAAGCAGTAGAACAGCTATTCTTTTCATATTGACAAATATAACCAAAATACCCTTTTTGTCATCTCTAAGTGAATAATGCAGATCAAACACACATGAATAGCGTTACAAGTAGCGTTAATAGACTGAG
>JAFZXV010000036.1 GCA_017616595.1 Bacteroidales bacterium | reverse complement strand
GTCTCCAAAACCGTCGATGTGGGTTCGAATCCTGCTTCCCCTGCCAATATCAAAGGTTACGATTTGATAATTGTTTAACAGATGCCGCGTCCCCCGCTTCCATTTCACGGCATCCATTAAATGTAAAAATGAGAAAGTTAATCAACTACTGCAAAGAGTCCTTCGTGGAACTCACCAAGAAGACCACCTGGCCGACCTGGGAGAAGCTTCAGAGCTCCGCCCTCCTCGTGCTGGTTACCACGGTCCTTCTTGCTGCTGTGCTCTGGGTTGTGGATTTCGCATTCCAGAAGCTGATGACGCTGATCTACACATTGTAACTTTATCGCGACTCCACAATGGGCGAAATGAAATGGTACGTCCTGCGTACAGCAGGCGGCAAGGAGAAAAAGGCCAAGGAATACCTGGAAAAAGAGATAGACCGTAACAAACTTAACGATACGGTCGGCCAGGTGCTTGTGCCCGTCAAGAAGGAAATTGTCACCAAGAACGGCAAGCGTAAGACAGTCGACAAGCTGCTTTACCCGGGCTACGTCCTCATCCAGGCCGAGCTCACCGCCATGCTTGAAAACATCATCCGCAACAACGTTCCCGGAATGTCCGGGTTCCTTACCGAGAAGCGCACCACTTCAGGCACCCAGTTCGAAAGGGTCCCTGTGCCTATCCGCGAGGAAGAGGCACAGAGAATCCTCGGAGTGCAGGACGAAAACATCGACAGCGCCGCAGAGACGGTGGTGGACTACGCCGTTGGCGATTCCATCAGGATCACGGACGGCCCCTTCGCCGACTTTACCGGTACTGTTGATGAGATCCTGCAGGATCGCAGCAAGTTAAAGGTCATCGTCGTCATCTTCGGCAGGAAGACTCAACTCGAGCTCAATTTTACACAAGTAACAAAAGAATAACAATCCACTATGGCAAAAGAAGTAACCGGATTTATCAAGCTCCAAATCAAAGGCGGAGCTGCTAATCCTGCGCCTCCGGTAGGACCGGCCCTCGGTTCCAAAGGATTGAACATCATGGACTTCTGCAAGGCTTTCAATGCAGCCACGCAGGCACAGGCAGGCAAGATCCTCCCTGTGGTCATCACCGTTTATTCCGACAAGTCCTACACGTTCGAAGTCAAGCAGCCCCCTGTGGCGGTCTCACTTAAGGAAGCAGCCAAGATTACGACTGCATCCGGCGAGCCCAACCGCAAGAAGGTCGCTTCGGTCACCTGGGATCAGGTTAAGACCATCGCCGAAGGCAAGATGCCGGACCTCAACTGCTTTACCCTTCGCTCTGCGATGAGGATGGTTGCAGGTACTGCAAGAAGTATGGGTATCACCGTTACCGGCGAATTCCCCGAGAACCTTTAAAAACACGCACACATTATGAGTAAGTTAACAAAGAACCAGAAAGCCGCTGAGGCCAAGTTCGACCACACTAAGGTCTATTCTCTCAGCGAGGCGTGCGCGCTTGTAAAGGACATTACATATACCAAGTTCGACGCAACTGTCGAGCTTTCCGCGAACCTCGGTGTTGACCCCCGCAAGGCCAACCAGATGATCCGTGGCGTTGTTACCCTTCCTCACGGAACAGGTAAGGTCGTCCGCGTGCTCGCTCTCTGCACCCCCGACAAGGAGGCTGAAGCAAAGGCGGCAGGTGCCGATTTCGTTGGTCTCGACGAGTATATCGAGAAGATCAAGGGCGGCTGGACCGACGTCGATGTGATCGTCTGCACCCCTTCCGTTATGGCTAAGGTCGGTGCTCTCGGTAAGATCCTCGGCCCCCGCGGCCTCATGCCGAACCCCAAGACCGGTACCGTTACGATGGAAATCGGCAACGCAGTCAAGGAAGTAAAGGGCGGTAAGATCGATTTCAAGGTCGACAAGACCGGTATCATCCACACTGGAATAGGCAAGGTTTCGTTCTCCGCACAGCAGCTCTACGAGAACGCTGCAGAGGTGCTCAACGCAATCGCGAAACTCAAGCCCCAGGCTCTCAAGGGTACTTATATGAAGAGCGCAGCACTGTGCTCCACTATGAGCCCCGGTATTAAAGTTGATCTCAAGGCATTCCTCAACGGTGCTGAGTAAAAATTCAATATTATGAAAAAAGAACTTAAAGGTCAGATTATTGAAAGCATCTCAGCTCAGCTTCAGAAGTATCCCAACTTCTACATCACCGATATAGCCGGACTGAATGCTGGACAGACTAGCAAGCTTCGTCGCGCCTGCTTCGAAGCCGGCATCGAGCTCTCCGTCGTCAAGAACACCCTGTTTGCACACGTGCTCAAGGGAATCGAGAACGAGGAGATGAAATCTCTCGAGCAGACACTCGTAGGCAACACCGCCATCATGTACACCGAGGTACCTGCCGCTCCCGGCAAGCTCATCAAGAAGCTCCAGAGGGAAGGCTTTACCAAACCGGTCGTCAAGGGCGCTTATGTTCAGGAGTGCGCCTTCATCGGAGAAGACAAACTCGACCAGCTCGCAAGCATCAAGACCAAGGAAGAACTCATCGGCGACATCATCGCCCTCCTCCAGTCTCCTATCCAGAGAGTGGTATCTGCCCTCGAGAATGCATCCGAAGGCAAGGCGGACGACGAGAAGGTCGGCAGCTCCAAGCCCGCAGCGGCAGAGGCCCCCGCAGAGGAGCCCGCACCCGCAGCCGAGGCACCTGCAGCACCCGCTGCAGAGCCCGTAGCAGAGGCAGCAGCCCCCGCCGCAGAGGCACCCGCAGCAGAAGCTCCTGCAGCAGAATAAGTAAATATTAACAATTTAAAATAAAAAACAATATTATGGCAGATGTTAAAGCCCTTGCAGAAGAGTTGGTAAACCTTTCTGTAAAAGACGTTCAGGAACTTGCTAAGGTCCTCAAGGAAGAGTATGGTATCGAGCCCGCAGCAGCAGCTGTTGTAGTAGCTGCAGACGGTGCCGGCGCAGGCGCAGCAGCCGAGGCCGAGCAGACCGAATTCGACGTCATCCTCACTTCCGCCGGTCAGGCAAAGCTCAATGTGATCAAGGTTGTCAAGACCGAGCTCGGACTTGGTCTTAAGGAAGCCAAGGATCTTGTTGACGGTGCTCCCGCAACGGTCAAGGAGAAAATTTCCAAGGCAGAGGCAGAGGCTCTCAAGGCAGCCCTTGAGGACGCCGGCGCAGAGGTTGAGATTAAATAAATCCGCCTCTTCCCTGCTTCTTAGGGAACAAACAGGTTTAGAGCCGGGGATAAAAGGCTCTAAACCTTTTTTCCGTCTAAAATGTTTTTCTCCTTACCAAGCATTTTATGTCAAAGAAGACCCCCACAAAACGCATTAACTTCGCAACCTCCAAAATCCTTGAATACCCCGACCTCCTCGAGGTCCAGTTAAAGTCGTTCAAGGATTTCTTCCAGCTTGAAACAACCCCCGAAAACCGCAGGAACGAGGGTCTGTATCAGGTGTTCCAGGAGATCTTCCCTATAGAAGACACCCGCAACAACTACAAGCTGGAGTTCATCGACTACTTTGTCGATCCTCCCAAATACTCCATTCAGGAGTGCCTGGAGAGGGGCCTGACCTACAACGTTCCCCTCAAGGCAAAGCTGAGACTCTCCTGCACCGATCCCGAGCACGAGGACTTCGACACGAGAGTCCAGGACGTGTATCTGGGCGACATTCCGTATATGACTCCGGGCGGCACCTTCGTGATCAACGGCTCGGAGCGTATCGTCGTTTCCCAGCTGCACCGTTCCCCCGGCGTATTCTTCGACCAGAGCATGCACGCCAACGGCACCAAGCTCTATTCGGCCAGGATCATCCCCTTCAAGGGCTCCTGGATTGAATTCGCCACAGACATCAACAACGTGATGTACGCCTACATCGACCGCAAGAAGAAGTTGCCCGTGACCACGCTCCTGCGTGCCATCGGATACAATTCCGACAAGGACATCATAGACATCTTCGACCTTGCAGACGAGGTAGACACTTCAGAAGAGACCCTCCGCGCCAACGCAGGCCGCAAGCTTGCAGCAAAGGTCCTCAAGACCTGGACGGAAGATTTCGAAGACGAGGATACCGGCGAGATCATCCCCATCGAGCGTACCCGCGCCATCGTAGAGCGCGACCAGATCCTCGACGACGACACCATCGCCGCAATCATGGATACCGAGAGCAAGACTGTGCTCCTGCAGAAAGACGAGGCAAGCTCCAACGAGTACGCCATCATCTTCAACACCCTGCAGAAGGATCCTACCAACACGGAGATCGAGGCTGTAAACTACATCTACAAGCAGCTCCGCAACTCCGAGGCACCCGACGAGAGCACCGCACGCGACGTCATAGAGAAGCTCTTCTTCTCCGAGAAGCGCTACGACCTTGGCAGCGTGGGCCGCTACCGCCTCAACAAGAAGCTCTCGCTCACCATCGGTCCCGATGTGAAGGTTCTCACCAACACGGATATCATCGAGATCATCAAGTACCTCATCCAGCTCGTCAATTCAAAGGCCACGGTGGACGATATCGACCACCTCTCCAACCGCCGCGTGCGCTCGGTGGGCGAACAGCTCGCCAACCAGTTCAGCGTAGGTCTGAGCCGTATGGCCCGTACGATCCGCGAGCGTATGAACGTACGCGACAGCGAGCAGTTCAACCCCATCGACCTCATCAACGCAAAGACCCTCTCCAGCGTCATCAATTCCTTCTTCGGCACGAGCCAGCTGAGCCAGTTCATGGACCAGACCAACCCGCTCGCTGAGATTACGCACAAGAGGCGCCTTTCCGCACTCGGCCCCGGCGGTCTGAGCCGCGACCGCGCCGGATTCGAGGTCCGCGACGTCCACTACACCCATTACGGACGCCTCTGCCCTATCGAGTCCCCTGAAGGTCCGAACATCGGTCTTATCTCCAGCCTCTGCGTCTATGCCCGCATCGACGCCCTCGGCTTCATCGAGACCCCGTACCGCGACGTTCACGAAGGCAAAGTCGACCTCAGCCCGGAAGGCACCCATTACATGAGCGCCGAGGAGGAGGAGAACAAGCTCGTATCCCTCGCCAACGTGCGCATGAGCGACGACGGCACCATCCTGGAAGAGCGCCTGCAGTGCCGCAAGGAGGCAGACTTCCCCGTGGTCGGCAAAGAAGAAGTCGACTACATGGACGTGGCTCCCAACCAGATGGCATCCGTCGCAGCATCGCTCATCCCGTTCCTGGAGCACGACGACGCACACCGTGCACTCATGGGCGCGAACATGATGCGCCAGGCCGTTCCTCTGCTCAGCCCCGAGTCCCCGATTGTGGGCACCGGACTGGAGGAGCGCGTCTGCATCGACTCCCGCACCCAGTTCATCGCTGAGCGCAAGGGTCTTGTAACCTACGTAGACGCAGACCAGATCCGCATCAAGTACGACCGCACCGACGACGAGAAGTTCGTAAGCTTCTCTCCCGACGAGGTCGTGTACAAGATGCCCATCTACCGCCGCACCAACCAGAGCACTACCATCAACCTCAAGCCCATCGTGCGCAAGGGAGATAAGGTGGAGGCCGGCCAGGTGCTTACCGAGGGCTACGCAACCCAGGGCGGAGAGCTCGCGCTCGGCCGCAACCTCAAGGTGGCGTTCATGCCCTGGAAGGGTTACAACTACGAGGATGCAATAGTCCTCAGCGAAGAGATGGTCAAGTGGGACATCCTCACCTCCATCCACGTAGACGAGTACCTCACCGAGGTGCGCGACACCAAGCGCGGTATGGAAGAGCTCACCTTCGACATCCCCAACGTCAGCGAAGACGCCACCAAGGACCTTGCAAAGAACGGTATCATCCGCATCGGCGCACACGTCGAGCCGGGAGACATCATGATAGGCAAAATCACCCCTAAGGGCGAGAGCGACCCGTCCCCGGAAGAGAAGCTCCTCAAGGCCATCTTCGGAGACAAGGCAGGCGACGTCAAAGACGCCTCCCTCAAGGCCAATCCTTCCCTGAGCGGCACCGTAGTGGCAACAGCCCTCTACACCAAGCTCGCCAAGGAGACCGGCCGCAGGGGCCAGGCCAAGCAGGACCAGAAGGCCCGCCTGGAGCTCAGGCAGCAGGAATTCGACGCCAAGGCTGAAAAGCTGCGCGAAGACCTCATCGGCCGTCTGGCAGTCCTCACCAAGAACCGCAAGAGCGCCGGCATATCCGACCTCTACAACGTAGAGATAGTCCCCAAGGACAAGAAGTTCACGGCAGATGTGCTCCGCAGCATAGACTACCAGAACATCAACTCCGCCAAGTGGACGGCAGACAAGGATGTGAACGCGATGATACGCGACCTTATCAACAACTACTGCATAACCTACAAGACAGAAGCCGCCGCCTTCAAGCGCGAAATCGACAAGATGAAAGTCGGCGACGAGCTGCCCAACGGCGTCATGCAGCTTGCAAAGGTCTACATCGCAAAGAAGCGCAAGATTACGGTGGGTGACAAGATGGCAGGCCGCCACGGTAACAAGGGTATCGTCGCAAAGATTGTCCGCCGCGAGGACATGCCGTTCCTCGAGGACGGTACGCCGGTGGACATCGTGCTCAACCCTCTGGGCGTTCCTTCCCGTATGAACCTCGGCCAGATTTACGAAACCGTGCTCGGATGGGCCGGTTCCGAGCTTGGCCTCAAGTTCAGCACCCCGATTTTCGACGGTGCCAGCATAGACGAGATCTGCTCCTACACAGACAAGGCAGGCGTTCCCCGCTTTGGTAAGACGCAGCTCCGCGACGGCGGCACCGGTGACTGGTTCGACCAGCCCGCAACCGTCGGCGTCATCTACATGATAAAGCTCGGCCACATGGTGGACGACAAGATGCACGCCCGCTCCATCGGTCCCTACTCCCTCATCACCCAGCAGCCCCTCGGCGGTAAAGCCCAGTTCGGCGGCCAGCGTTTCGGTGAGATGGAGGTCTGGGCCCTCGAGGCGTTCGGCGCGGCTAACACCCTCCAGGAGATCCTCACCGTCAAGTCCGACGACGTCACAGGACGCAGCAAGACTTACGAGGCTATCGTCAAGGGTGACCCCATGCCTCCCGCAGGCATTCCCGAATCCCTCAACGTGCTCCTTCACGAGCTCCGCGGTCTCGGTCTCAAAGTCACCTTGGAATAATCTAAACAGCGATACTAGTTATGCCTACATTCAATAACAAGGATAATAAGGTAAAGAGCAACTTCCAGACAATCAGCATCTCGCTGGCATCTCCGGAGGACATCACCGAGAGGTCCTGCGGCGAGGTTCTCAAGCCGGAAACCGTCAACTACAGGACGTACAAGCCCGAGAAGGACGGCCTTTTCTGCGAGAAGATCTTCGGCCCCACCAAGGATTACGAGTGCTATTGCGGAAAGTACAAGCGCATCCGTTACCGCGGTATCGTCTGCGACAGGTGCAACGTCGAGGTTACCGAGAAGAAAGTCCGCCGCGAGCGTATGGGCCATATCGCCCTTACCGTTCCCGTGGCGCACATCTGGTACTTCAAGTCCGCCCCCAACAAGATTTCCGCCCTTCTGGGCCTTCCCGCCAAGAAGCTGGAATCCGTCATCTACTACGAGAAATATATAGTCGTAAACGTCGGTAAGTACGAGCCCTCCGAGTCCAGGGGAGAGAATCCCGTGGCCAAGATGGACCTCCTTTCAGAAGACGAATACCTCGACATCCTCGGCAGCGAGTCCCTCAAGGGCAATGAGAATCTCCCCGATTCCGATCCCGACAAGTTCGTGGCCAAGATGGGTGCAGAGGGTATCTACGACCTTCTCAAGCAGATAGACGTGGAGGCACTGGGCAAGGAGCTCCGTACCAGGATGGCCACCGAGAGCTCCCAGCAGCGCAAGACCGAACTGCTCAAGCGCCTGCAGGTAGTCAAGTGGTTCCAGGAGTCGAAGGGCATCAACCGCCCCGAGTGGATGATCATGAAGGTCATCCCCGTGACTCCTCCCGACCTGCGTCCCCTCGTCCCCCTGGACGGCGGCCGCTTTGCAACCTCCGACCTCAACGACCTCTACCGTCGCGTCATAATCCGCAACAACCGTCTCAAGAGGCTCTTCGAAATCAAGGCTCCCGAGGTCATTCTCCGCAACGAGAAGCGTATGCTCCAGGAAGCCGTAGACAGCCTCTTCGACAACTCCAAGAAGTCTTCTGCCGTCAAGAGCGAGTCCAACCGCGCCCTCAAGAGTCTGTCCGACTCCCTCAAGGGCAAGCAGGGCCGCTTCCGCCAGAATCTCCTCGGTAAGCGCGTGGATTACTCCGCACGTTCGGTTATCGTCGTGGGTCCCGAGCTCAACATGCACGAGTGCGGTCTGCCCAAGTACATGGCGGCCGAGCTTTACAAGCCTTTCATCATCCGCAAGCTCATCGAGCGCGGCATCGTGAAGACCGTCAAGAGCGCCAAGAAGATAGTGGACCGCAAGGATCCCGTCATCTGGGACATCCTCGAGAACGTAATGAAGGGCCATCCCGTGCTGCTCAACCGTGCACCTACCCTGCACCGTCTGGGTATCCAGGCGTTCCAGCCCAGGATGATAGAGGGCAAGGCCATCCAGCTGCACCCTCTGGCCTGTACCGCATTCAACGCCGACTTCGACGGCGACCAGATGGCAGTGCACCTCCCGCTCGGCAATGCCGCAATCATGGAGGCGCAGCTGCTCATGCTCGGCAGCCAGAACATCCTTAACCCCGCCAACGGCGCCCCTATCACCGTTCCTTCCCAGGATATGGTGCTTGGTCTGTACTACATCACCAAGATCCGTCCGGGCGCAAAGGGCGAGGGCAAGAAGTTCTACGGCCCCGAGGAGGTCATCATCGCCTACAACGAGAAGGCCATCGCAATGCACGCAGAGATCGAGGTCCGCATCCCCGCAGACAAGCAGGATCCTTCCAAGGGCACCCAGATGGTAAAGACCACCGCCGGCCGTATCATCGTCAACCAGTACGTGCCCGACGAGGTGCCGTTCGTAAACGAGGTGCTCGGCAAGAAGGCCCTCCGCAAGATCATCACCACCGTCATCAAGAGCACCGGTGTTACCCGTACCGCCAAGTTCCTGGACGATATCAAGAATCTCGGATACGACCAGGCCTTCCGTGCAGGTATCTCCTTCAACCTCGGAGACGTTATCGTGCCTGCGGAGAAGCAGACCCTCATAGAAGACGCCTACAAGAACATCGCCGGCATCAGGGACAATTACAATATGGGCTTCATCACCAACCAGGAGCGCTACAACAAGGTAATCGATCTCTGGACCAGCGTGGACAACAACCTCACGAGCATAGTTACCAAGCAGATTTCCGGAGACCAGCAGGGCTTCAACCCCGTATTCATGATGCTGGATTCCGGCGCCCGCGGTTCCACCCAGCAGATCAAGCAGCTCTGCGGTATGCGTGGCCTTATGGCCAAGCCCCAGAAGAGCGGCGCTGCCGGAGCGGAGATCATCGAGAACCCTATTATTTCCAACCTCAAGGAGGGAATGTCGGTGCTCGAGTACTTCATCTCCACCCACGGTGCCCGTAAGGGTCTTGCCGATACCGCCCTCAAGACCGCCGATGCAGGTTACCTGACCAGGCGTCTGGTGGACGTGTCGCACGACGTCATCATCAACGAGGAAGACTGCGGCACCCTCCGCGGACTTGTGGCCACCGCCATCAAGAACAAAGACGAGATAGTCGAGTCCCTCGGCGAGCGCATCCTCGGCCGTACCAGCGTGCACGATATCTTCAACCCTCTTACCGGGGAGCTCATCCTCCACGCCGGAGAAGAGATCCGCGAGAAGCATGCAGACCTTATCGACTCCCTGCCCATCGACCAGGTGGAAATCCGTTCGGTACTCACCTGCGAGAGCCGCAAGGGCGTATGCGCCAAGTGCTATGGCCGCAACCTGGCCACCAGCCGTATGGTAGAGAAGGGCGAGGTCGTTGGCGTTATCGCGGCACAGTCCATCGGTGAGCCTGGTACCCAGCTTACGCTCCGTACCTTCCATGTGGGTGGTACTGCATCCGGTGCTGTTGCAGACTCCTTCATCGATTCCAAGTACAACGGCAAGCTCCAGTACAACGAGCTCCGTACCATCGAGAGGGTAAGCGACACCGGAGAGACAGAGACCGTGGTCGTGAGCCGCATGACCGAGCTCCGCATCGTGGACGAGAACACCGGCTACACCTTCTCCCAGTACGATATCCCTTACGGTTCCGTCATCTACAAGGGCGACGGCGCATCCGTAGTCAAGGGAGACCGCATCTGCGAGTGGGATCCGTACAACGCCATCACCATCATCGAGACTTCCGGTACCGTGCGCTTTGAGAACATGATCGAGGGCGTGACCTTCTCCAAGGAGGCCGCCGACGAGTTCTCCATGAGCACAGACAAGGTCATCATCGAGTCCAAAGACAAGACCAAGAGCCCTACCCTGCATATCATAGACATCTCCGGCAAGGATGTACGCCAGTTCAACCTGCCCGTGGGTGCCCACGTTACAGCAGAGGACGGCAGCGCGGTCAAGGTCGGCGACATCATCATCAAGATCCCCCGTGCAATCGGCAAGGCAAGCGATATTACCGGCGGTCTGCCGCGAGTCACCGAGCTCTTCGAGGCCCGCAACCCGTCCAACCCCGCAATCCTTTCAGAGATCAACGGCGAGGTCATCATGGGCAACGTCAAGCGCGGTAACCGCGAGATCAAGATCCGCAACCGCAGCGGCGTAGAGAAGCACTATCTTGTTCCTCTGACCAAGCAGATCCTTGTTCAGGAGAACGACTATGTGCGCGCCGGCACCCCTCTGTCCGACGGAGGCACCTCCCCCAACGACATCTTGAATATTCTCGGTCCCGTAAAGGCCCAGGAATACATTGTCAATGAGGTTCAGGCAGTTTACCGTCTGCAGGGTGTGAAGATCAACGACAAGCACTTCGAGATCATCATCCGTCAGATGATGCGCAAGGTGGAGATCACCGATCCGGGCGACACTCCGTTCCTCAAGGAAGAACTCGTGGACAAGTGGAAGTTCATGGACGCCAACGACGCCATCTTCGGCAAGTACATCGTAGAGGATGCAGGCGCATCCGAGCGCTACTTTGCCGGCGATGTGGTCGGTGTCCGCGAGCTCCAGGGCGAGAACGCCTCCCTCGAGCGCCAGGGCCTGGCACTTATGGTAACCCGTCCCGCACGTCCGGCAACAGCCAAGCTCGTGCTCCAGGGTATCACCAGGGCCGCTCTCAAGACCGACAGCTTCATGTCTGCCGCATCCTTCCAGGAGACCACCAAGGTTCTCAGCGAGGCTGCCATCCGCGGCCGCGTAGACCACCTCGAGGGCCTCAAGGAGAATGTCATCTGCGGACATCTGATCCCTGCCGGTACCGGCCTCAAGGAGTACCAGGATCTTATCGTCACCAAGAACGACGATTTGGCCCGTACGCTCAACGAGCTGTAAGAGTCAAGTATCACATAATAAAATAGCACCGGCCATACCCAGGCCGGTGCTTTTTTTGTGAGGTGCTGCGGATTATTCTATTATGCAGTAAGGGTTGAAGGTTCCAGTCCAGGAAGCTGAATAAAGCAAAGAGCCATTTTTATACAAGGCAGCATCTTCCCATTCCAGGGCAAGATATATATCTCCGGATGAAGACACGCGCAGGGGGGCTATGTCGGATGTATCAATTGTTCGTGTTCCGGCTATAGTGTGCTGCAGAGTACCATCTTTATATACGCGTGTTTCCTGTTTATTGTAATCCGACACCGCATAGTAATAATGCCCGTTCCTGGCGGCTATGGCTCCGCTGAAATTCACTTCCACTTCATCCACTTTCCCATGCATAGTGCCGTTTTTGTAGATAACCACGTGGTAAATCGAGTTCCCGGAGTCATTGGTATGATCATATCTATTCTTATGGATTTTCCAAATGGTTTGGAAAGAAGTTGTGTTGTTAGTTGTCACTTCGATTCAACGGTGTAGATTGTGGACATATATTGCGCTCATAGGGGCGTCCCGCCCCTGGCCGCGCGGCTACCCCTGGAGAGCGATTAGCACGCCGGATTATACTGTTTAGTGTATTCTTTGTTGCGCCTTATGACGGAGAACATTCTGTGAACGAGTTTTGCTCGAATGACATTGAGCACACACATGACATGTTTACCCTCTTTAGTTTTCCGTTCAAAGTAGTCTCTGTATTCACCGTCTTTCATATGCGTGGCAGCACTTACGGCAGCCAGGTGTAGTAAAGCCTTCATAGTCTGATTGGACCGTTTTGATGTCTTGGCTTTTGATCGGACAGATGTGCCGGAGTCATACTTGTAAGGCGTGAGACCGGCGAAGCTGCAGAAGTGTCTGGCGTCCTTGAAGCGAGTGAAGCCACCGGTAATGGCAATCATATTGATGGCGATACGGTCGCCAATACCATCGATGCTTTTGAGCAGTTCCTTCTGGCGGGTAAGTATAGGGTCTGAGTCAATGATGTTTTCTATCTCAGCATCGATGGCTGCAATCTGGTCATCAATGGCTTTGAGTACCTTTTTCCAGCGGGAACTCTTATGCTTGAAGTCGCCAGGTGCCATATACTTCTTCTGGTCCGTGAGCTGGGATTGATAGCGCTTCTTGTCAATGAGCAGGAACTCCCTGTCGGAGAGAAGGTTCTTCATGGAGACAAAAGCCTCATCGGCAATGGCATAACGCACGGCTTTGTCATTGTAACGATAAGCATATTCTGCGATTCTAACCGCATCAATGCGGTCGTTTTTGCCGCGAGTAAGCCCCATTGAGTTCTTGATGCGGGTGGGATCATCCAGCCAAAGAAAGAGGTCCAGTTCCTGACAGGCCACGGTCAGAGGATAGATATATCTGCCTGTATACTCGGCACATATAAGAACTTCATCCATCGCCGTTCCAAGCGTTTTCAGCGTTGATTTGAAGGCCTTTTTGAGAGCCTTAACGTCATTTGAGCACTCTTCTTCGCGGACAATCTCAAGACCGCTGCGGTAGCAAAGATTACACTTTTCTTTGCTGATGTCGATGCCGACATAGATTTTTTTCATAACTTGCACTGCTTTTTAGCGGACAGTGGACCGTCGATCTGTCACCTACAAACCTTATTCGGACTAAGGCAATATTCTTATTCAGGTCCTCAGATCAACGGGCCGGGCGGTGCAAAAAAGATACTCGGGTCTTACCCATTTGTTTAGATTGTGAACCGCCCGGCTCCATTGTCCTTAGTTATTCTTTCTTTATCGGCATAAAAATACTACTTTTGTAAAGATCCTTGCTTTTGCGGAGAACTACGCTGCAAATCTAAGGTTTGTATAAGAATATACGAATCTCCAGTGGATGGATCTACGGCAATACTAGGGTGGGCATTGCGATTCTCCTCAAGGAAAACCTCTTCGGGAACAGTACTGTTATATGGAATTGTGTAACTGGCAAGATAATCTGTACTGTATGAATCCCTTATATCTGCAGCAATTTGGATATCTCCGTTCGGGAGGGCCGCCATTTTATAAGTATAGATTCTCTTGAAAGATGTCGTGGAAGTATCGAGAACTATTTCTTCTATATTTCCGGAAAAATCTCCGCGTAAAACCTTTATCCGTTCATCATATTGGTCAGCCAACAAAACTGCGAACCAATTATCCCTGACAGCCAAGCCCTTTATCGAATAGCGGTTATCACCGATCTGCAGGTTGACGATGGGCTGGCGGTCCTTGCATAGCCAATAGGTAGATGCCTCATACAAAACGCTCCATAACTCTACGGTATACAAGCTGCCGTCAAAGAATTCCGTTACCGGAATATAGCTTTTCGCGCTATGAAAATTACTGTCATCATAGATTCCGTTTCGCGGGTCGGGGGACTCGTTTATAAAGCCGTATACCAGCCACGCTTTCTGTTCATCCTGCTTGCAATGGAAAATCATCGGCCCGGCGCTGCCGGAGACGGTGACCTCGCAGGAGGCCGTGTAGCCGCCTTCTTCCGAGGTTGCGGTAACGGTAGTGTTGCCCTCCGCAAACGCGGTGACGTTGCCAGCCTGGTCAACCGCTGCTACGGAAGGGTTGGTGGAGGACCAGCTAACTTTCTTATTTGCAGCGTAAGACGGAGTGTAAGAAACTGAGAGGGTGCGCGTTTCGCCCACCTGGAGTGTCATTATGGCAGAACTCAGCGCTATGCCCTTGAGGGAGGTGTCCTGATTAACAGTAAGTTCGCAATAGCCCTGCTTGTCGGGGAAAGCCTTTGATCGGGCGTAAATCTTGCAGGAGCCGGCTCCAACGGCAGTCACAAGTCCGCCGGACCAGTCTACGGTTGCGACATTGGTATCTGAAGACACCCATTCAACCGTCTGGTCTGCGCTGGCGGGGCTTACGGAGGCCTTGAGCTGCACGGTTTCGCCCTCTGTGAGGGTGTATGAGGACGGTTGTACCGAGACGCCGTCAACCTCTATTCTTTTTACCGTCACATTGCAGGAGGCCTCGAGGGCACCGCATTTGACGATTATCATTGCCTGCCCTGCGGCAATTGCTTTTACGTTGCCGTTCTGGTCCACATCAGCTACCTTAGGGTCGGACGTTTCCCAAGAGACTGTCTTGTACGTTGCATTTTCCGGGAGGACGGTTGCGGTGAGGGTTGCTGTCTCCCCTTCGTTCAGTTCGAGGGATTCGGGGCTCAGGGTGAGGCTTTCAACGTTTATCGTGGCCGCTTCCACCGTCACGGTACAGGTGGCCTCCAGCCCGCCGTCGTTGGTTTTTACGGTAACGGTCCCTTCTCCGGGGCCGACTGCAGTCACAATGCCGTTAAAGCCGTCTTGTTCGACCGTAACGACCGAGGCGGGACTGGCGGACCATGTGACCGAACGGTCGTCGGCATCGGCAGGCAGAACGTTGGCACCAAGAATAACGCCTGCCCCTTCAGTCAGGGTTATGGACGGCAGATTCAAGGTGACGGACTCCACATGCTTGATCCTTTTTTGGACGATCACGCGGCAGCTGGCCTTATAACCGCCGTCTTTGGTGGTGACGGTAATAGTGGTGGCGCCCATTGCGAGAGCCTGGATAACGCCGTCGCTGGTGACCGTAGCCACGCTCGGCACCGCCGAATCCCATTCCACCGCCTTGTTGGCGGCATTGTCGGGCAAGACGGTTGCGGTGAGTGTATGCGTCTGGCCTACAATGAGTTCAATGTCGTTATCGGAGAGTTCTACGCCCGTTACGGCAACCTCTGCGGGAGTCTGTACGCAAGAGTAGAACAGGATAGCGGCCAGCGATGCAACTGCAAAGAAACTGTGCTTCATCTCGATGTGGTTTTGGATAGTTCCGTAAAGGTAATGATTTTCCGGGAAACTCCTCCCTCCCCGCGACGGGATTGTGAAGGGTCCTAGCGTCCTTTCGCGAGAACTTTTTGCCAAAAATATCGCCATTTTGCCCCACGACGGGATTGTGAAGGGCCTCAGCGTCCTGTCGCAAGGGTATATTGGCAGTTTTCCGTCTTGTCCTTTATTCGACGGGATTGTGAAGGGTCCTAGCGTCCTTTCGCGGAGGAAAAGGGGCGAAAGAAGCAGCAAAACGCCCTTTTCATTGTCTTCGCTAAGGACATTATGGCGCAGGTCCGTTATTTTGGTCGGTACCTGCGCCACTCTATTGCGTATAATGCCGATTTGCGGCGCAGGACCCCCAACTTTTTTCGGACCTGCGCCATCACCGCTCCCCGCGACGGGATTGTGAAGGGTCCTAGCGTCCTTTCGCAAGGACTTTTTGCCAAAATTATCGTCATTTTGCCCCACGACGGGATTGTGAAGGGCCTCAGCGTCCTGTCGCGAGAACTTTTTGCCAAAATTCTCGTCGTTTTGCCCCGCGACGGGATTGTGAAGGGTCCCAGCGTCCTTTCGCAAGGGTATATTGGCAGTTTTCTGTCTTATCCTCCCCGCGACGGGATTGTGGAGGGTCCCAGCGTCCTGTCGCGGAGGGAAAAGAGGCTGAGGAAGGGAAAAACGCCCTGCGACGGGACCGTGGAGGACCTCAGCGTCCTGTCGCGAGGGGTAGGGTGAATGGTTCTATTCCGGGGGCGGAGACGGTGAGGGTGGCGGGGCCGGAACTGGAGCTGAGAATGGGAGCAGAACCAGAACCAGCAGCAGGAGCAGAACCGGAGCCGAGGCCGAGGTCGCTGGCGCCGCCGGATTGCAGGAGGACTTGCGCCAGGCCGTTGAAGGAGCGGATGGTGAAGGAGCGGGCGCCGGGGTCCTGCGGCCTCTCGGGGGCCTGCCAGGCAGGGTCGCCGTTGCCGACGCCAAGAATCCGCACCGGGCCGGAGACGGTCAGCTGCAGGTCCAGGCAGGCGTCGGGGACGAATCGGCCTTTTGCATCGACCAGTTTTATGGTGCAGACGGCAACGTCGCGGCCGTCGGCAGAGAGTTCCGTACGGTCGGCATCGACCATAACCATAGACGCATCGCCCGTGGTCTCTAGCACCTGCGTCATCACCTTGCGCCCGTTGCGGTAGCCGGTGGCAACGACCTTCCCCGGCTTGTAGACGGCATCCCAGCTGAGGTAGCCGCCCCACTCCATCTTCTTGCGCCCCAGCGACTTACCGTTTACGCGCAGCGCCACCTCGTCGCAGTTGGAATAGACCCAGATGCAGACGGTGTCGCCCTCGTGCCCGCGGAGGTTCCAGTGGGGGAGGATGTGCAGCACGGGCTCGTCGGTCCACCAGGACTTGAGGAACCAGGCCTCGTCTTTCGGGAAGCCGCAGTAGTCCAGGATGCCGAATTCGGAGCCGGTGGCGGGGAAGACCAGCGGGTTGGCCTCGCCGCGATAGTCGAAGCCGGTCCAGAAGAAGAGGCCGGCCAGCCAGGGGCGCTCGCGGTAGAACTTGAGGCCGCGGCCGATGACGTTGAGGCTGCCGTCGCGCTGGTCGGGCGTACGGTTGAGCGAGGCCATCCGCCTGGAGGCACGGTCGTCGAAGTACACCCCGCGGGTGCCGCATCCCGTGGTCTCTTCCGTGCCCACGGCGGGGCGCTGCGGATACTTGGCGCGCTGGCCGTCTATATCGTTCTGCATCAAGTAGTTGTAGCCCGCTACGTCTGCGCCCTCGAGGATGTTGGGGCCGGAGCTGGTGGCCACGGTCATGGGGCGTGTGGGGTCCAGCCTGTGGCAGAATTCGCGCATCGATTCGCAGATGCGGCGGCCCTTGTCGTTCCATTCCAGCGCCCATTCCTCGTTGCCGACGCTCCAAAGGATGACGCTCGGATGGTTGCGGTCCCGCTCTATCATGCGCTGCAGCAGGCGCCGGTGCTCCTGATTGACGCCGGTGAGCCGGTTCTCTTCAAGCACGAGGATGCCGAGCCTGTCACAGGCGTCCAGCAGCTCGGGCGTGGCGGGATTGTGGCTCGTGCGGATGGCGTTGACGCCGTATTTTTTCAGTTGGCGCAGGCGCCAGATTTGCAGCGCGTCGGGGATGGCGGTGCCCACGCCCGGATGGTCCTGGTGCTGGTTTACGCCCCTGATTTCCAGGCGTTTACCGTTGAGGACGAAGCCGCGGTCCGGGTCGAATACGGCATCCCGCAGGCCGATGACGGTGCAGTATGTATCGACTACCGAGCTGTTCTGCAGCACCTCGGTGCGGACGGTGTAGAGATACGGGTCCGATGGGCTCCAGAGGTGGGGATTATCTATCGTTATGGTCGATGACGACGGCGCATCTGCCTTGGCAAGGACCTCTGCGGCGGGCGTCGAGGCGCTTGCGACGGCCTGGCCTTCGGCATCGAGCAGAGTATGACGGAGGGAGCAGCTTGCCGCCGAGACGCCGCTGTTGCGGATGGTGGCGTGTATGGTAATTGTGGCGTGGGAGTATGGGGCGGCGTGCGTGTCTTTGGCCTCAGGGGCGGCATGTTCGTGCGCCGCATGTTCGTGTGCCGCCTCAAACCCGGCGTGCACAAAGGTGCCGAAAGGTGCGATGTGCACGGGGGCTGTCTTATCGAGCCAGACGTGCCGGTAGATGCCGGCGCCCTCGTAGAACCAGCCTTCCTCCAGAGATGCGTCAACCCTTACCGCCACCACGTTGCGGCCGCCGTAATTCAGATACTCCGATATGTCGTAAACCTGTGTGGCATAGCCGCTTGGCTCCTTGCCGAGCCAGAAGCCGTTAACCCAGATATCGGCATTGCGGAAGATGCCGTCGAACTGCAAGCTGATGTGCTTGCCGTCGTCATCCGCCGGTATCTCGAAGGTCTTGCGGTACCAGCCCACGCTGGTCTGCGGATACGCGTGGCCAACCGTCTTGTAGCCGTGGCTGTGGCTGGCGGTGCTGCAGAACGGCAGGTCAACCACCCAGTCGTGCGGAAGGTCCACCGCCTTCCACTCCCTGTTCCACTTGGTCTTGTCGAAATCCAGGCTGTAAGGGCCTTCATTATGGATAGACCCCGCCTTGGTGAGGTAGTTGAAGTACTCCGTGCCGCAGCCGAAGTCTCTGGTTGGGGACGATGCGTCGCCGAACGCGAACTCCCACCTGGCGTCGAAGCTCTCCCGCTCGCGGGCCTCGCCGGCAAGTGAAAGTAGCAGGAAGATTATTGTATAAAATAGGTGTCTGCAGGTCATACCTGCAAGGTAATAATTTTTCTCAAAATAACCACCCGCCATGCTACGGGAGTGTTCTCTCCTTTCCACAGTTCCTTCCCACTCGGTTACCTTTTTCTTTCCTTCCCCTCGGCGACGGGACGCTGGCGCCTCCCACAATCCCGTCGCTGGGTGTCTTGCGGCTTTTTTGCCCCTTTTCCCTACGCGACAGGACGCTGGCGCATCCCACAATCCCGTCGCTGGGCGTTTTTCGGCTTTTTTGCTCCTTTTCCCTCGGCGACGGGACGCTGGTGCCTCTCACAGTCCCGTCGCTGGGCGTTTTTCGGCTTCTCTGCCCCTTTTCCCTACGCGACAGGACGCTGGCGCATCCCACAATCCCGTCGCATGCGTTTTCGCGGTATTCTTGCTCCTTTTCCCCCCGGGACCTTCCCCAGCACATCGGCCTCCCATGGCCCTCCGTGTTACTTTTGATGGGGAAGGTCAAGACCATTTTGGAATACCTTCCCCAAATCACCTTGCTACCTTCCCCAAACGCACTCGGACCTTCCCCACGGAATCCAGCTCTGGCGCCACTCGGAGCCACTTCTCCCGGGGAAGGTCCGCCACCCTTTTGGGGAAGGTCTCCTTTTCCTCCGGGGGACCTTCCCCATCACTTCGGCCTCCCACGGCCCTCTGTGTCACTTTCGGCGGGGAAGGTCACAGCACTTTTTTGAGGCCTTCCCCAAATCACATTGACACCTTCCCCAAACGCACCCGGACCTTCCCCACGGAATCTAGCTCTGGCGCCACTCGGAGCCACTTCTCCCGGGGAAGGTCCGCCACCTTTTTGGGGAAGGTCTCCTTTTCCTCGGGGGGACCTTCCCCAGCACATCGGCCTCCCACGGCCCTCTGCGCCATTTCCAGCGGGGAAGGTCACGGCACTTTTTTGAGGCCTTCCCCAAATCACATTGACACCTTCCCCAAACGCACCCGGACCTTCCCCACAGAATCTAGCTCTGGCGCCTAACAATCCTGCCGCACAGCCCTTCCTCCGTCTTTTCCCTTTGCGACAGGACGCTAGGACATCTCACAGTCCCGTCGCTGGGGTGATGATGGCGCAGGTCCGTTTTTTGGGTTAGGGCCTGCGCCGCTGTATTGCGCACAAGGCCGATTTGCGGCGCGGGTCCCTCAACTTTTTTCGGACCTGCGCCATAAATCGTTCGTGAAGCCGATGGGAAAGGCGTTTCGTTGTCTTCGTGTAGGGGGAGAAGTAAGAAAAGCCTGCAAAACGCCTCGTGAAGACGATGGGAAGGGCGTTTCGTTGTCTTCGCGGAAGACGAGAAACAAGCTCGGAGGCGCGACGGCGGGCACCCCTGCGATCAAAGAAGACGAGATACTAGCTCGGAGGCGCGACGGCGGGCACCCCTGAGATCAAAGAAGACGAGAAACAAGCTCGGGCACCCCTGCTACTAAAAGAAGCAGGACGGCAACTATTTGATCCGGTATTTCTCCGTACGGGAGTCGCTGATCTCTCCGGCCCAGTTGAGGCCGAAGGCGAAGTCCCAGACACCGCCGTCGGCGTCTACCAGGGGGCGCATGTCGTGGGGAAGGTCCTCGCACTGCTCTTCTACCGTGCGCATGTCTGCGGGCAGCTGCATCGGCAGGAGGCCGGAGGGCTCCGCGGCGCCGCTCACTATGTCCAGCACGGCCTGGTGCTGCACCTTGAAGGACAGCAGCACGGCGTCGGCCAGCGGCTCTATCTCCGCCAGCACCACCGGGCGCGAGACGTTCACCACCACGACCACCGGCTTGGCCCCCATCTCTGCACGGGTCTTAAGCACCAGGTCGAGGTCGGACTCGTTGTACACTCTCACCGTCTTACCTTTGTAGGAGCGGTTTACGAACGTTTCTTTGGGGTCTCCGCCCGCAACCGATTCGGTACGCGCGTACTCGGCGGTATACGGCCTGTACTGCAGGCTGATGGGGACGTACCCGTTGCCTCCGCGGGCGCGGTCCTGCACGTCGTAGCCGCTGCCGGGGAATGGCTCCTGGATGACCACGAGGGCGAAATCGGCCTCGTCGGGAGTCTCTGCCCAGTCGTAATATTTCTCCACCAGTGCACGGTCTACGGGGTACTCCCAGTGGCCCGGAGCGCCCATGGAGAGGCCGAACATCCCCGGCGTCTGCGGTACCCAGCGCTGCGGAACGAATACAGATACCCGATCGGGTCGGGTATGACGTGTGTCGGCCGCCGCTTCTGGATGACGGGTGTCGTTCGCCGCTTCGGTATGACGGGTGTCGGCTGCCGCTTCTGTATGACGGGTGTCGGCCGCCGTTTCTGGATGACGGGTGTCGGCTGCCGCTTCTGTATGACGGGTGCCGGCTGACGCTTCTGGATGACGGGTATCGGCTGCCGCTTCTGGATGACGGGTGTCGGCTGCCGCTTCTGGATGACGGGTGTCGGCTGCCGTTTCTGGATGACGGGTGTCGTTCGCCGCTTCGGTATGACGGGTGTCGGCTGCCGCTTCTGGATGACGGGTGTCGTCTGCCGTTTCGGTATGACGGGTGTTGGCCGCCGCTTCGGAATGACGAGAACCGTTCGCCGTCCCGCCACCATCGTCCGTTACGCCGTCGTCCGTCGTCCCGTCACCATCGTCAGTTACGCCGTCGTCCGCCGTCCCGCCACCATCGTCCGTTACGCCGTCGTCCGCCGTCCCGCCGCCGTCGTCCGTCGTCCCGCCGCCGTCGTCCGCCGCCACG
>JAFZXV010000003.1 GCA_017616595.1 Bacteroidales bacterium | reverse complement strand
CTCTTCTCCAAAACCAGCAACTACCGCTTCCGGGTAACCGCAAACGGCACTTCCACATGGCTGGAAGGCACGATAGAAGAAACCACCTCGCGCTATTATGCCATATACCCTTACAATCCATCTGCAACCAACTCCACTGGATTCGTAACCACCGAGCTGCCCTCGCAGCAGAAAGCCGTCAAAGACCAGTTCAGCAACATCATCGCAGTAGCCTCGACCCAGACCGACGAGCTCCACTTCCAGAACTGCGTCACACTTATCGAGGCAGACCTCCAGACGGACGGCGTCACATCCATATCTTTCCGTGGCAACAACGGAGAGCTCATAGCCGGCACCGTGCGCATCAGCATTCCGTCCAAAGAAGACACTGCGCCCGTGACTACCGTCATCAGCGGCTCCAAAGAAGTCAGCGTCTCCAATGGCGGCGCCGTGCTTCAGAAAGGCAAATACTACCTCGCCGTGGTACCGCAGACGTTCAGCAGGGGCATAACCGTCACGCTTAACGGCAACGGCACCAGCGCACAGAAGATTACCACCAACAAAGTTACCGCATCGCGCAGCAAGCGCCTGCTCACCGGCCCCCTCAACCTCAGCATGGTGCCGGCAGACAGCTTCTGCCTCGCATACAACGACGGCGAGCATTCCGGCACCGTCTATCCGGGTGAGGAACGCACCCTGGTCTATACTTATTCAGGCCGCACCAGCATCGGCTACAACGTATTGGGAGCGGGTTACACTGCCGAATACTTCCTGGACGGGAGCAGCACACCTGCAGACGCGTCAAGCCGCATCGGCAAGGGTTTCTACGCAGCAAGCGGTTCCCTTAACCTTTTGCCCTGCACGCCTAACGGCGGCACCAATGCCAACGTCGAGCGTCTGCGCAACGCAAGTTCCCGCGGCTCGCAGTCGAGCCCCATAGACCTGTCTACGGACAACAATAACACGCTGGGCGCGGGCCTCAGCGGAGTCAATACCGCAAACTGCTACATAGTTCGCGCACCGGGCTGGTACAGCTTCCCGCTGGTGTACGGCAACGCCATCAAGAACGGCGCCACCAATTCTTCCGCATACTCCCCTTCCGTCTCGGGATCAACCGTCCTCAAACCATTCATAGACGCATACGGCCAGGCGATCGGAAGTCCCAGGATCAACGACGGCGCGCACAAGGCGGTGAGCGCGAGGATAGAATGGCAAGACGCCCTCGGGCTCATTGCAGACGAAGTCCGGATCGACAACGGAAGCATCGTTTTCAACGTGCCCAAGAATACGATTCGGGAAGGAAACGCCGTCATAAGCGCTCTGGACCAGAGCAATCACGTGCTATGGAGCTGGCACATCTGGGTTACGGGAGCGTCCGACAACGAACTCAAGCCCGTGCAGGTAACCAACAAAGACACCAAGAGCTTCGGGTTCATGCGCATCAATCTGGGATGGGTTGCGCCATATTCCACGCCCATCGAGTACCCCGGCCGCAGCACCAAAGTCCGCCTGACGGAGAACGGCACGGGCAAGGTGCTGGAATTCACCATCCTGCAGCTGGGAGCGACGCTTCCGGCCAACGAGCTTGGCTGCAGTCCCTTCTGGCAGTGGGGACGCAAAGATCCCTTCGTGTCCAGCGACGGAACCGCGGTGCAGGACGAAGTCGGGAACTTCCGCAAGAAAACCTGGTACACCGCCGAGCGCAGGGACACGATAGGCACACGCGCATCCCTGCTCGGCAACGATTTTGCCGCATTCATCAGCAATCCGTCCACTTACAACATCACTTCCGGCGGAGACAACAAGTACACCAACGCCTGGAATGCCAATCAATCATCCCTCGGCGCTGGAGATAAAATAGTCAAGACTGTCTACGATCCCTGCCCGCCCGGATACAGTCTGCCTCCAATCAACGCCTGGAACGCAATCAGCATAAGCAACGTCTCCGGCACATTCAGCAACGGATGGAACTTCTGGAGCAAACCCAAAGGCGCCGGAGAGACCATATTCTTCCCCGCCGCCGGCTCGATGTCAACCAGCAACAGCACATCCACGTCGGTGTTCGGGTCTCTGCGCAACATAGGCACACAGTGTTCGTACTGGTCGGGCAACCCCAACCAGATGAACGCCGGTTATTATTTCTACGCCACATCCACAAGCGCCACCATAAGTTACGGCTCCAACCGCCAGTACGTTTATCCCATACGACCCGCAAAGGAACAATAGTATGAAAAAGCTCGCCCTCGCCCTGATTCTTGCCGCATCCGTAAGCGCAAGCGCAGCTCCCCGCAAAGGCAACGTAGCCATAGTGGTGGACGGCGCATGTTCGGAGGCCGTATCCCAGTCTGTACGCACATATGCAGACGCCATACGCAAATACGACGGCAAGAAGGTATTCGTGCTGACGATGCCGTCCGACTGCAAGCCCGAGGCCATACGGGACACGCTCAAGTTTCTCTGGAAGAAGCAGAAGCTGGAGGGTGCGGTACTCGTTGGCAACCTTCCGGTGCCGATGATACGCCGCGCGCACCATCTTGCAACGGCTTTCAAGATGAGCCCCAAGATGCCCGTCATTCGTTCCTCCGTGCCCTCCGACCGCTTTTACGACGACTTTGACCTCTCGTTCAGCCCCATCTCCCAAGACGGCAAACTGTTCTACTACGACCTTATGCCCGATGGAGCCCAAAGGGTTGAATGCGAGATATATACGGCACGCATTAAGCCTTCCTCAGAAGACCCCGGGCACAGTTTTGACGAGCTCATCTGCGGATTCCTCGAACGTGCTGCCGCCGCCAAGGCAAATCCGGAGCCGCTTGACAGGGTGTTCCACTTCGGCGGCCACGGCAACAGCTCGGAGAGCATCAACGCCAGGATTGACGAAGACCGCGCCTTCTACGAGCAGTTTGCCCTTAAAGAGCCGGCGGGCAGCGTACGTTTCCTAAACTTTGACGAGGAGCGCTTCACCCGCTCCCGCCTTATGGATGCGCTTTCAGATCCGGAGCTTGATTTCGCTCACCTTCACACCCACGGAGCTGTAGATGCCCAATACATCAGCAAGGAGCCATACACATACATGACCGGAGAGCATATAGAAAACGCCAAGGCAGCTTTCCGCAGCAAGATGCGCAGGGCCAAAGACAAAGAGGCCGCCGCAGCTGAGATCATGAAAGCGTGGGATGTACCCCGCAGCTGGATCGAAGGCTGGGACGACCCTGCGGTCACCCGCAAGGATTCCCTCCGCGCCGCCGCCGTAGACATCACGCTCCCGGACCTTGAAGGATATGAGCCGCAGGCCAAGGTCATCCTGCTTGACGCCTGCTTCAACGGGGCGTTCCTGCATCCCGATTACGTTGCCGCACGCTACGCTTTCTCTCCCGGCAGCGGCGTTATGCTGGTAAGCGCCAACTCCGTGAACATCATACAGGACCACTGGAAGAACGAACTTGCCGGCCTGCTCACCACGGGTCTGTGCGCAGGATCCTGGGCACGCAACTATATGACGCTTGAGTCGCACCTGTTCGGCGACCCTACATATTCTTTCAAGAAATCCCCAACCGCAACGCCCGACCTTCAGGCTCTCAAGATTCACGACGGCAGGTATTCGCCGGAAAAGTGCCTTGACATACTCAAGGGCAATCCGTCGATGAACGTGCGTCTGGAGGCATTCTATTACATAATGCGTGAGGCTGATGATATGTCCGTAGTCAACGGGGCCATCTGCGCCGGACTGGACGACTCATACGAGATGATACGACGTATGGCGGCCAGATATGCCGAGGTAAACGGCAGCCCCGCCCTGCTGCCGGTCATCGCCGCCCATTATCTCGACCCGCAGGAATCAGCCCGCGTGCGCTATCACCTGATCAGCGCCCTGGGGCAATATGGAGCGGAAGAGACAGAGGCGGCACTTCGGGCCTGCTGGTCCGGAAGGTGGCCTGTGGCCGATGATTTCGAGGCCCTCTGCACCAGGCTCCGCCGCTCGGCAGAAAGCAGCGCGCAGGAAATATCGGACCTTACAAACCCTGATGCCAAGCTCAAAGAAAAGGGCCAGACCGTACGGGCACAACGTAACGCATGCAGCATCTCCGCCGTGCCTGCCCTCCTGCAACTGGCAGGAGACGAGACAGCGGACGAATCGCTCAGGGCCGAGGCTGCAGAGGCCCTCGGCTGGTACACGCATTCCGCCCTAAGGAAAGAAATATACGCATCGCTGCGGCAGCTGAGCGTCTCTTCCCCCGTCGTTGCAGACGAACTCGCCCGCACCCTCCGCAGACTGGAAGACAATGCCCATACGCATTAGGATCATACCGATTATTATTGCACTCCTTCTGCCCGGCGCCATTCTGGCCCAGCAGAAGGCAGAAATCCACGGCAACGTGTACGCCATGGAAGACGGCGCACGCACCCCGGTAGACTATGCGGTAGTGCTGCTTAAGCCAGTCGGCCTCTATGCGACCACAGACGCTCAGGGCGCCTATTCCATACGCGGGATAGATCCGGGCACTTACGGGCTCAGCATTCAGCTCATCGGATACGAGAACAAAGACACCACCCTGGTGATCAAAGGCAGCGTGAGGCACGACTTCGTGCTCACGCCGAGCTCATTCCGTCTTGAGGAAGTGCACGTGGTGGCCGAGGCTTCGAAGGCGGGAGAATCCACGGCGTCGCTCATCTCCCGCCAGGCCATAGACCACAGCCAGACCAGCTCGCTCCGGGACATCATGGCCCTGCTGCCCGGCGCCACCATTACCAATCCCGACCTGAGTTCCGCCCACAGCATCACCTTGCGTTCCGTAAGCGGGAGCGATATGAACAGCCTCGGCACCGCTATCATCGTTGACGGCGCGCCTATGTCCAACAACGCCAATATGGAGGGCATCACCGCCACAATGAACGGCGTGTCCACCCCAATCGCCGGAACTTCTGTTTCTGCCGGCGGAGCTTCGCCCACAGGCGGCATAGACGTACGCCAGCTGTCTACGGACAACATAGAGTCGGTGGAAATCATACGCGGCATTCCCTCCGTCCAGTACGGAGACCTTACTTCCGGAGCCGTCATCATCAACTCCAAGGCGGGCGAAGAACCACTTACCGTACGTCTCAAGGCGGATCCTAAGATATATCAGGCCGCCGTGTCCAAGGGCTTCCGCCTTGGCCGGGACGGTGGCGACCTGCACCTCAGCGGAGACTACGCCTACAGCAACGCCAAGACGACTGAGTCTTACGCGCACTACCGCAGGCTCAACCTCAAGGGCCTTTGGTCCAAACGGTTCGGCAGCCTCAACACATCAACGGCGCTGGACCTCCGTCTGGGTAAAGACACGCGGGACAAGAACCCGGACGACCTCCGTACCAAACTGGCTTCCGGGGGCACCAGCACAGGATACCGCATCAACACCAACGGCACGTGGAACATAAACCGCGGCTGGCTCAAGACCATACGCTACGACCTCTCCAACAGCTTTACCTGGAAGGAATCGTTCCACGAGCAGGAGAATATCAACGCCGCATCCATATTCACCACCAATATGACGGACGGCACCACTGTGGCCGACGCAATAGGCAAACGTCTCTTCGACACGGCGGGTAACGAAATCACAAATATCGGCAATTCAGGGGCTTACGCCATTATAACGCCTTATTCTTACTTCTGCCACTACGACTTCTACGGCAAAGAGGTCAACAGCTTTGCCAAGGTTTACGCCAACCTGTTCAAGCAGTGGGAAGACACCAGCGAGAAGATTATCGTGGGCGCCGATTTCAAGTCAGACGGAAACCTTGGCCAGGGCCTGGTGTTCGAGGAGGGCAAGCCCCCGGGGCGTTCCAACAACGAATCCGGATACCGTGAGCGCCCGTTGTACGACATTCCTTTCGTAAACCAGACCGGCGTCTTTGCAGAGAGTTCCACACGCGCAAAGGTTCTGAACCGGGCCCTTTCCCTTACTGCCGGCCTGCGCTTCGACGCCGTGGGCAGCCTGACGGCGCTCAGCCCCCGCATCAACGCATCCATGGAAATCATTCCCGATATCTGGGTGCTCCGGGGAGGCTATGGCATAACCGCCAAGGCCCCGACGGCCGCATACCTGTATCCCACCAACGCCTATTACGACCAGGTGAACATCAACACCTCCGAGGCAACGCTCCCCTCTGACCGAACGGTGATGGCCACGACGCGCATCTACAGTACCGTAAATCCGGATCTGGAGATGGCCCGCAACCGTAAGGCTGAAGTCGGATTCGACCTTACGCTAGCCAAGCGATACAGGCTGAGCGTAACTCTGTACGACGAGCTGATGAAGAATGGCTACAGCTATTCCAGAGACTACGGCAGCTTTGTCTGGGTGCCTTACAAGACCTGGCGCATAGATGGGCACGCAGCCGACGGATCCCCCCTCTTCGGGCCAGAGACCGACACGCACCGCTTCTTCTCCTATTACAAACCGTCAAACAATGCCTGGGAGCACCATTACGGACTCGAATACGAGGTGGACCTGGGACGCTTCAGCGGCATACGCACATCGTTCTTCCTCAACGGAGCCTGGATGCATTCCATCTCTTCGTCCTCGGGAGAGACGTTCGCCCTCAACCTCAAGGAGGGCAGTTACGTTAACAGCCACGTGGCGGTTTACGACCCGTTCATGCGGAAGTACCACTACGAGAAGTTCCTCACCACGCTGCGCACCACGCATAACATTCCTTCTATCGGTTTTGTAGTCACGCTCACCACCCAGTTCAACGTTTTCACCGCCAACTGGACCGAGTACCATAACGACGAGGCCCCGCAAAGGTACATCTCCAACGACGACGGCCAGGTGTACGACTTCACCGCAGAGATGGCTGCGGACCCTTCGTACCGATATATGGTCGGGCAGTTGTCCGACACCCGCTTCATACGCAGCACCACCATCCCTACGGTTGTGTTCAACCTCAACGTATCCAAGGAGATACGCAATTTCCTTACAGCCTCCTTCTACGTCAACAACCTTTTCAACTCCAGGCCCCTCGACCCATCGGAGATCACAAACGGAGCGTACACGGAGCTTAACAGCCCAATTTATTTCGGATTTGAATTAAAGATGAAGATATGAAAAGAACAGTCTATATCCTGCTGGCGCTGGCAATGGCCGCCGCCTGCAATCCAGAGCCGGTAATCACCGACGTGGAATGGACGCCGGTAATCGACGAATCCGCCCTAGGCGACGCGCCCTCACCGGGCAGTTACAAGGTAACCCTTACCAACATAGGAACCGAAGAAGTGGTAACAGGAGAGCTCGTAACCGCCTCTCCCGCAGCGTTCGTCCTGGTGCACGGCATCTACAATGTGGTAATCCAGGCCCATGGCAGCTTCGGAGGCAGGGCGTTCAATTACATCGGTACCGCAAACTCGGTAAGCATCACCGGCAAAGAAGAGAGTTATGAGGCAATAAAGATATCCGCCAGCGCCTCTTCCGCTCTGATTTTCAAAGAGATACACTACAATGCCAGCAAGGTGCTCAGCGGCAGCGGGAGTTATCTCAAAGATACTTTCTTCGAGATTTACAACAACTCCTCCGAGACTGTCTATGCAGACGGCATCTGCATCGGAGACCCTATGAGCTACAAGGTTTTCAGCTTCGAAGGCAAAATCGACAACCCGGAAGATTACATCTTCATCGGCACTTACGTCTGGCAGATTCCCGGCAGCGGCAGCGACTATCCCATCGCTCCGGGCGAATCGTTCGTCATAGCGGCATCCGCAATAGACCATACCAAGGTGGCGGCCACGCTGGACCTTTCTACCGCTGAGTTCGAAACAATCTGCGACAAATACAAAGACAAAGGGCAGGCCGACGCAAATGCCATCAACATGACCCTTGCCTGCACGGTCAAGGAATCCGGCCTCGCCAACCAGTTCGGCAAGTTCACAGACAGCGCCTGGTGCATCTTCTACCCATCCCGGCCACTCCGCAAAGACGGTGAGTATCTGGAGTCCAACCACGCCAATAACTATGGCCTGGAGGTGCTTAAGTCCGACGTCCTGGATGCCATAGACTGCCTCAAGACAGAGAATCCAGACGACAAACGTCTGGAGAGCGGGCTTGACGCAGGATGGATCAAATGCGCGACCACGGGCGGCAACCAGAGCATAGTGCGCAAGGTGGCCGAGACGCTTGAGGACGGACGCATAGTGCTGCAAGACACCAACAACACCACGGAAGACTTTACCGTAAACGACAAACCGGAAATCCGCCGCTACGGCGTTAAACGCCCCTCCTGGAGCACCTGGACTACAGCCCAATAATGAAAAAGTGCCTTCTCCTGCTCGCCTTCCTGCCCTGCGTCCTTGCGGCTCAGGGAGGGAAAGACCGCACCGCGTTCACCCTCAATGAACTGGGTGCGCTGTGGAGCGGATCGTCCAACGCCGCCGGTCTGGTTCTCTCCCCTTACGGAGAGTTCAATGTCCTGGATCTGCGTTACGGCTGGCAGGGAGGAGACTACCGCCCTATGCAAACCGGCACAAGCGTATCCGACATCCAGTTCGACACGCAGGGCGCCAGGCAGATAGGCAAGGTCCGGCTGTGGGGCCGCTTCCGCTACAACAACATAAGCGACACTGGTTCTTCTTACAACACGCTCCTGTACGACCCGTACGACGAGCGCTTCCTCTATACGGCGGCGGACACTGTGGCCGGAGCCTGGAAAAAGCAGAGCTACGATATGCAGTTCAAGGCTGCGATGCCACTTACTGAAAGCATTGCCGCCGGGCTTCATGTCAAATACACAGACCGCATAGCTGCGGGCCAGATAGACCCGCGTGCAGAATCGTACCACTACAGCGTCCTGGTCAAGCCCGCGGTCGCGTTGAAGGGCGAATTTGGGAGCATAGGCCTCAGCGGCCTGTACGCCAACACTTTCGAGCGTTCCACGCCTTCTGTCAGCAACACCCAGGTCAACCAGAAGGTGTATCTGCTCAAGGGCCTGGGTAACTGGGTGGGCGAGCAGGTCGGAGGCGG
>JAFZXV010000035.1 GCA_017616595.1 Bacteroidales bacterium | reverse complement strand
CGGTGGCGGCGGTGGCAACACTCCCAAGGAAGAGGTCTTCTGGACCAACGATGGCGGCCCTGCAGTGAGCTGGAGCGGCACATACCGCTTTGCGCTCGAGGGCACCGACGGCAACAGCGAGGCCATTGCAGAGTTCCCTCAGGAGCTTTGGGACAGGATCAAGACCAAGACCTTCTATCTCGACGTGGAGGCTACCGATCCCCAGGTGCGCGTGACCACCGGCTGGTGGGCCGCCAACATGACTGCCGATGACATCCAGCCCGGCAACGAGCTGATTACAGACAACGGCGACGGCACCTGGACGGTGACGGTCGACCTCAGCGGAGCAACCGACCTGCTCGCCCTTCTGGACGAACAGCACTTGCTCTTCACCGGCGACCGCTACACGCCTATCAAACTCTACTTCAAGTAGTCACAGTCTAGCTCTCTCTATACGTGAAGAGGCGGGCCCAAACGGGCCGGCCTCTTCTTTTTATGCCGTTTGATGTTTCAAAATTTTAATATTTGCGCAGAATTGTTACTTTTGTATCAAAATTAATAACACTTGCCGTTTTGAAACATTTTCTGCGTCTTTCTGTCGTTCTTGTAGCCTTATGCGTACTGCAGTATGTTGCAAATGCGCAAATGGCAAGACTGTATACAACCGAATATAACCTGCCTAACAGTAAAGTCAACCACGTTTATCAAGACAGCAGGGGCTTTGTGTGGATATCTACGGAGAACGGCCTTGCCCGTTTTGACGGGCGGGACTTCCTTACATTCCGATACCGCAGCGACAAGCCGGACGACCTTGCCAGCGACCTTGTGCTCTCCGTGTTCGAAGACAGTCGCGGAACCCTTTGGACCGGTACTTCCGCCGGGCTTCAGATCTTCGACCCGGACAGCCGCACGTTCCACAATGTGTACCTCGAGGATCCCGATTTCCCCGGCTCCAGCAAGCACGTCATGTCTATTCTGGAGGTTAAGACGGGAACCGGCACCTCTGAACTGTGGGTAGCCACATCGCAGTACGGAATCTATATCCTCGATCCCCAGACCCAGGCCCTGAAGAAAGAACGCAGAGACTTGCTCTACCGCAATCTCCCGTCTCCGTTCGTGTACACCCTTTTCCAGGATTCCCGCGGCTGGGTATGGCTTGCAGGAGAGACCGGAGGGCTTTCTGTAGTGGACGGATCCACAATGCAAAGCCAGGGAATCACGCTTGACCCTCAGACCCATATCCGTGCCTTCGGAGAAGATCCTTCCAGCAGCAATATCCTGGTAGCCACCATGAGCGGCTTATATGTCTACAGCGAGTCCACAGGCGCCCTCACCCTTTCCCGCGACCCGAATGCGCGCTCCTGCCAGGCTTGCTCCCTGCTTTACAGCAAAACAATGCAGAGGGCCGGAGGACGCGAATTCCTCGTAGGAACAGAAACCGACGGCCTCTGCGTTTACGATATGGGCAAAGACAAGATGCGCAAGGCAGAAATCCCTTCGGTCTCCCAGGATATCTCCCGCTGGAAGGTGCACAGCCTGATGCAGGACAACCAGGGCAATATCTGGGTGGGCGCATTCCAGACCGGCGTGCTGGTTATCCCGCGCTCGATGTACGGCTTCGATTACACCAGGATGGATTACGGCTGCGTTTCTTCCATAGTGCGCAATCCCTCGGACGGCTCCCTATGGATAGGCGCCGACGGCGGCGGCCTTCTGAAGATCGCCTCCAATGGCGCAAGGACGGCATATAACTCCTCCAATACGGCGCTTACCAACGATTCCGTGGTCTCCCTTTGTCTCGACAAGCACGGCACCCTTTGGATAGGAACATACCTGGACGGCATCTTTACGTATTCCCCCTCCAGGGGCTTCCGCCATTTTGCCGATTCCAAGGCGCTCGGGACCTTGAACATATCCTGCCTGGCATACGATCCGGAGGGGGACATCGTGTACGCCGGCACCTATGGCGAGGGCCTCAGCATAATATCGGCATCCCGTCAAAAGGTAGAGGAGAGGATTACCGAGGGCATCAACAAGTGGGTGAGCGCCTTATATATAGACAGTTCCGGAACCGTGTGGCTTGGTACCCCTACGGGCCCTATGTGCTATAACCATTCCCTTGGCCGTCTGATTTCCTACAATGTGGGCAAGGCGGCTGTGCAGGCCAGGGTATACTGTTTCCTGGAGGCTTCTGACGGCCGTGTTTGGATAGGAACTGGGGAGGGCCTGACTGCCTTCGACCGCAACAGCGGCACCGTAACCGAGTTCACGGAATCCGACGGACTGTCGAGCAATGTGGTCGATGCCATCCAGGAGGCCATGGACGGCACTCTGTGGGTAGCGACGTCTTACGGGCTCAATCATCTCGACCCCGCCAGCGGCTCCATCTTTACCTATTACGCTTATGACGGCCTGCAGGGCAACGAGTTCTGCGTGGGCGCATCCTTCAAAGATGCCGACGGCCGTCTGTTCTTTGGCGGAACGGGCGGCGTGACCAGTTTCTACCCCCAGGTAGTCAACCAGAGAACCCATCCTGTGCCGCCCCTGTACTTCAGCAAACTCATCGTCCAGAACGAAGAGATAGACTACGACGCCGGCAAGGAAAACAATATCCTGGACAAGCCCATTACCGATGCCGGCACCATCACTCTGCCGTATAGGTCCAACTCGCTGTCTCTCGAATTTGCCGTGCTGGAATATACCAATCCGCAGAGGATACGTTATGCCTGCAAGATGGAGCATTACGACAAAGACTGGCATAACCTGCCGACGCTTGCCAACGCCGTCCCTTATACCAATCTGCCTTCCGGCCGGTATATATTTAAGGTTAAGGCATATTTTGACGGCGCGCCGGAGGAGTTCTCCTCAAGGTCCATTGCCATACGGATACTGCCGCCATGGTACAAGTCGGGCTGGGCAATAGCCCTTTACGCCCTGGCGTTAGGGGCCTTCCTGTTCCTCATAGTTTATTTCCTCAAGCGCCGCAGGGAACATAAGCTGGAGAAGGAGGCATCGGAAATCAAGGAACTCAAGCTAAAGATGTTCACCAACATCTCCCACGAGATCCGCACCCCTCTCACGCTTCTTATGTCTCCGCTCAAGCAGATGCGGGAGGCGGAGCAGGACCCCCATCAGAAAGACCTGTACAACCTGATGTACCGCAACTCCCTGCGTATCCTGCGCCTGGTCAACCAGATCATGGATATGCGCAAGGTAGACGAGGGCAAGATGAAGCTGCACTTCCTGGAGACGGACGTGGTCTACTTTATCCGGGATATCATGCAGTCCTTCGACAATATGGCGGTGACGCGCTGCATAAACCTCAGCCTCGATTCCGCATCCGAGGTAACCAATCTGTGGATAGACCAGGGCAACTTCGACAAGATAGTCTTCAACCTCCTCTCCAACGCCTTCAAGCATACGCCCGACGGCGGCCGCATCAGCATAGGCATATCGGCTCCGCAGAAGAACAGGGGAGACCTGGCACCGGAAGTATTGAAGCAGGTGGAGATAACCATTACCAACAGTGGCTCGCACATTGAAGATACGGATCTGGACAAAGTGTTCGAGCGCTTCTTCCAGAGCGACGTGCTGGACGCCAAGATGGGCAGCGGCGTAGGCCTCAGCCTGACGAGGATGCTGGTGGAATTGCACCACGGCGTAATAACTGCTGCAAATACTGAGGACGGCGTTTGCTTTACCGTGGTCATGCCCGTGGGCTGCACCCACCTTACGGAGGAAGAGATGTCGGCCACATCGCACCACAAAGACCTCTACATCAAGGGGCCGTCTGCCGAGGCGCTCGTGCGCAGCACGGAAGACATTGCGTTTACCCCCACTGCCGACGCATCGGACAAGGTCGTCAAGTCCCGCAGGAACGTGGTGATAGTGGACGACGATTCAGAAATCCGCGACTACCTGCTTGCCGAGCTGCGCTCCCAGTACAACGTAAAGGTGTTCCAGGGTGCGCAGGAGGCATGGGCCGATATCTCCGCCGCACAGCCCGATGTTGTTGTTACAGACCTGGTTATGAGCGGTATGGACGGCCTTGAGCTGTGCCGCAGGATACGTCACAATCCCGTTACCAACCATATCCCGGTGATTATCCTCACTTCTTCCGCCGACGAGACCAGCCATCTGGAGAGTATTGCGAGCGGAGCGGACAGGTTCCTGTCCAAGCCCCTTTCCGTAGACCTTCTAAAGAGCTCCATCGCCCAGGTGATCTCTTCCCGGGACACCATGCGCAGCAAGTTCTCAGGCGCCGCAAAATACGACTACGACGAGGTAAAGGTCAACTCCGTGGGCGCAGGGCTCAAGGAGCGGGTGATGGAGGTTATAAAGAACAATCTGGACAATCCGGAGTTCGGCGTGGAAGACCTCAGCCGGGAGATCGGGATGAGCCGCGTGCATATGAACCGCAAGCTCAAGGAGGCCCTTGGAATATCTCCGTCCAGCCTTATCAAGTCTACTAGGATGAAGCAGGCGGCATACCTTCTGGTGCACTACAAGGTGAATGTTTCCGAGGTTGCATACAAGGTCGGCTT
>JAFZXV010000034.1 GCA_017616595.1 Bacteroidales bacterium | reverse complement strand
CCATCGAACCGGAATCGACATAAGCACCCACGTTGATGTATGCGGGGGGCATCACGATGGCGCCGGGGGCCACGTATGCGCCGCGGCGTATGCTGGTGCCGCCGGGCACTATGCGCACGCCGTCCCCGGCCTTGAACTTGCGCACGGGGAAGGTGTCTTTATCAAAGAAGCTGAACTGGCCCTGGGTCATTTCCTTGACGGCCCCCAGCCGGAAGCCCGCAAGTATAACCTTCTTGACCTCGGTGTTGACCTTCCACTCGCCGCCGACCTTCTCGGCAACGCGCAGGGTACCGGCCTCGAGGGCCTGCATCACCTCTTCAAAACGGGCAAGCGTTATTTCTTCCATAGCTCGTCGAGTACTTTTTGCATAAGGTCGAAGGTGGCGGCCGCAGCGTCGGAAAGCGGCAGGCGCACTGTGGCGCCGGTGAGGCCCAGCAGCGACAGCGCGGCCTTCACGGGCACGGGGTTGGACTCGACAAAGCACGCCTTGAACAGCGGGAAGAGGCGATGGTGCAGGGCGCGGGCGGCATCCAGGTGGCCGCGGAGCATCTCGTGAGTCATATCGCTGACCTCCTTGGGGGCCACGTTGGACGCTACGGAGATGACGCCGTGTGCGCCGGTGGCCATAAAGGCGAGGGTCATGTCATCGTCGCCGCTTAGCACGGCAAAGTCTTTGGGCGCGCGGCGGAGGATCTCGCTCACCTGATCGTACTTGCCTGATGCCTCTTTTATGCCGATGATGCCGGGCACCTCGGTGGCAAGGCGGATGACGGTATCGGGCAGCATGTTGGCGCCGGTGCGGCCGGGCACATTATAAATCACAATAGGAATGTCCGTGCTCTCCGCAACGGCTTTGAAATAATCGTACTGCCCCTGCTGGGTGGGCTTGTTGTAGAACGGCACCACTACCAGCAGCGCCTCGGGTTTGAGGGGTGCGATAAGCTCGATGTTGGCGAGCGTGCCGGGGAGGCTGTTGGAGCCCACCCCGGGCATCAGGGGCACGCCGGGCGCGCATTTGCGGGCCAGCTTGAAAATCTCCACCTTCTCCTGGTTGGAAAGGGTGGGTGTCTCTCCTGTGGTGGCAAGGGGGACGAGGAAGTCTACGCCGTTGGCGATTTGGCGCTCGACCATAGCGGCGTAGCCGTCGTAATCGACGGAGCCGTCGGCAAAAAACGGGGTCACCAGTGCGGTGCCGCAACCTTTGAATATCATAATATCAAGTCTTTGAATTCGTGTACTCCGGTAAGGCCCTCGGTGAGCATCGCGGCGGCTACGGCGCCTTCCGCCAGGCCCTCGCGGGAGAATGCCTCGTGGGTGAAGGTGAGTTTGTCTACGGCCGAGGTGAAGGTGGCTGTATGGATGCCGGGCACCTCGCCGATGCGCTTGGAGCCGATCTCCGGCGCCTCGCCAAGGGTGTTCTCTATGATGACGCCTATGCTCTTGGCCGTGCCGCTGGGGGCGTCCAGCTTATGGATGTGGTGGATCTCCTCTACGGCTGGGGTGTAGCCGCGGCCCTTGAGCACCTCGCAGGCGCGTGCCACGGCGGCAAAGAAGGCGTTTACGCCGATCGAGAAGTTGGAGGCCCAGATCATTGGGGTGCCGGCGGACTCGAAGGCGGCAAAGACCTCGGGCGCGATGTCGTACCAGCCGGTGGTGCCTACCACCACGGCCTTGAAGTTGGCGGCCAGGGTGCGGTAGTTGGCCTTGAAGGCGTCCGGCGTTGTAAAGTCTATGCACACGCACTCGCGGGCCACCTCGGCCGGCACGGCGCAGATGTCTTCCGACGCGCACACCAGCTCCAGCCCGTGGCGCTGCAGAGCCGCCTCAACCATATGGCCCATTCGGCCGTATCCGCTAATTATTACTCGTACCATATTGTCTATAATCATACGTTCTGCTGCTATTCTGCCGCACCAAGTGTCCGGCAAGGCCCACGCACTGCTACACTTTACCCCATCCATAAATCCCTTCCCTCGGAGAAGGGACTTACCATCGCCCCGGAGGGGCTCCAAACTTCTTCAAATATCTTGATGTAAATATCCTCGGCGATTTGCAAATCCTTTAACATTATGTGTTCGTCGTCACGATGGGCGACAGCGACGGTGCCGGGGCCGCAGATTATTTTGTGCTCGAAGCCGGTGAGGTGGGGGGCGTCGCTGCCAAAGCTGACGGGCGCCGACGGGAAGCCGGGGAGGGTGAAGTAGCGGGCCGGGGCGTCTCCGCCGCGCTCGGTAATGGCCAGAGTGCCGGATGCTTTGGAGCGCATCCAGTCCACTACCGCGGCGTCCGTCTCGAAGGTGGTGCGGAAGTAGATGCGGCAGCTGAGCTCCGGGCTCAGGATGTTCTGCGGATTGGGACTCTGCAGCTCGCCAACGTTCCAGGTGGTGGGGCCGAGGATCGGGTCTTCCGGAAAGCCGGCGGCGCGCAGATCGTCCATAAACTCAAGGAAAAGGTCCACCGCGCTGCGCCCGAACTGCGGATATCCGCTGTGGAACGGCACCCCCTTGAACGTGAGGCCGAAGGACTTGGTGCCCTTTGAGGCCGAGACCATCTTGTTGTCTGTTGGTTCGCCAATGACGAGAAGAGGAGTGCCGGGGGATTCCCGGTCGGGCCGGGAATGACGGGAGTCCTGAGTAAGGCGCGAGAAGGCCTTGGCTCCCCAGGAGCCGGTTTCCTCGCCGCTGAGGATGAGGAGGCCGAAGCCGGTGCGGCCGGCGTCGGCGAGCCTGCGGCAGGCCTTGTACATCGCGTAGAACTGGCCTTTGGCGTCGCAGGAGCCGCGGCCCAGCACCCTGTCCGGCAGGAAGGTGGGCGGGATGTACGGCGGCACGGTGTCCATATGGGAGCAGAAGACCACGCGGGGCGTGCCCCACTTGAGGAAGACGTTCAGGGTGCCGTCTCCCACCTCCATCGTCTCAACCGACGGGGCGCTCATGTTGGCCGCAAGCCATTCTCCCATCGCGCGCTCGCTGCCCGAGGTGGAATCGATTTCAAGTATCCGGCGGAAGAGTTCCATTGCTTACAGCAGTATGTCTTTGATGATGCCGGCGGCGGCCAGGCGCACGCCCTCGCCGGAACCCTTGATTACGAGTGGATAAGAATCGACGCTGTGGATAACCGTCACGTTCTCGGTGCCGTCGATCCAATAATACGGGCTCTCGATGCCCACCTCCCGCATCTCGATCACCGCCCGGTAGCCGCACGCCTTCGGTCCGTCATTCCCGGCGGCGTCTCCTTCATTCCAGGCTGTTTTTCCGTCATTCCCGGCCTGACCGGGAATCTCCCGCTGCAGCGACGCCACGAAGCGCCTCCGCAGCCCGTGCTCGTGCAGGAACGTCTCCTGCCGGGCGAGCTCGCCCTCGTACGCATCGAGCTTGGCGTAGAAATCGTCCAGGCTGCCCTCGAAGAACTCCGTGGGGAGCATCGGGTGGATTTCCACCTCGGACGCCTCCAGCGGCACGCCGGCCTCGCGGGCGAGGATCAGCAGTTTGCGGAGGGCGTCGCGGCCGGCAAGGTCGGTACGGGGGTCGGCCTCGGTGAGGCCCTCGCGCTGGGCACGGCGGAGGATGTCGGCAAAGGACTCGGACCCATCGCCCTTATAACTGGTGATTACCAGATTGAGGGTGCAGGACACCACGGCCTCGATTGCGGTGACCTCCTCGCCCCCGGAGATGGATTGGAGTATGGGTAGGGCGTTACCCACGGTGGTGTTGTACCGGAAGAAGCAGCCGCTCTCTGCCGCGGCGGCCTTGATGGCGGCGTAATCGGCATAAGGTATTGCGAGGGAGCGGCGGTTGGAGCTCACTATGTTGATGCCGGCATTGAGCAGCGGCACGAACTTGCGCCAGATGTCTTTGCTGTTGGTGCAGTCTACAAAGACGCTGCGGCTGCGGGCCGTTTGGAGCACGTGGTCGGCAAAATCGTGGTTACTGCTGATTTCCAGCAGGTTGATGCGCTTGCCGGCGGCGGGGAACTGGCCGTCACGCTCCTTGACTATGCCCTGGAGGGCGCGGCCGACGGCGCCGGCTCCGGCCACATAGACGTCCAGAGAGCTGAGTGCCCTGGCCTCGAAAAACTCGCGGTGCAGGGCCGCCACGCAGCTGCGGGCGACGAGGGTGCGCACGGTTACGAGTATGTTGCCCTGCTCGTCCGGGACGGGCTCGGAAAGGGGCCGGACGCCGATTTCCCGCAGGGCGGTGCCGATGCGGCGGATGGTGGCATCCGCGCCTGTCTGATGGCAGACGAGGGCGATGGTGGTGATGCCGGGGGCCGTTTCCATAGACGCCACGCCCTTGCATCCGGGCTCGTCCTGGGCGGCTATGACCGTGCCGGGGTGCGACGGATCGAAGGTGTTGCGGATGCCGATGGCGATGCCGGCCTCGCGCGCAGGCGCCACGGCCGGTGCGTACAGCACCTTGGCGCCGTAGCGGGCCATGTCGAACGCAGCGCCGTAGCTGATGGCGGGGATGCTGCGGGCGGCGGGCACGTCCCGCGGGTTGGCGGTCATGATGCCGGGAACGTCGGTCCAGATCTCAAGGTCCTGGGCGCCGAGGGCGGCGGCGTACAGCGATGCGCTGTAGTCCGAGCCGCCGCGGCCGAGGGTGGTGGGAGCGCCGTTCGGGTCTCTGGCGATGAATCCGGGGGCCACGAAGATGCGGGCCACAGCATCTTTTTCTATTGCTTCCGAGATTGCTTTGTATGTGGCTTTGGTGTCTGCCTCAGTGCTGCCGGGAAGGGTGCGCACCAGGTCTCTGGAGTCCAGCCAGGTGGTTTTGAAGCCCTCTGTGTGCAGCTTGCGGGCGAGGATGCGGGTAGACAGGATTTCTCCGAATTGCTCGATTACGGCGGGAATGCAGCGTATCTCGCTGAAGATGGTTTTGCAGTCTACTATGGCCTGCTCGCGGTCGGGCCCGGTAAAGAGGCGGCGGATTATGGCTATATGGCGGTTGAGAAGGTCGTTCAGCTGGCGCTCGGGGTCTTCTACCCTGCCTATTTCTATGAGGGCGTCTGTGCAGCCTTTGATGGCGGAGCAGACGAGGACGACGCGGTCCCGCGAGGCGGCGCTCTCGACTATGTCGAGCACGCGGGACATCGCGGTGGCGTTTTCTACCGATGATCCGCCGAATTTGAGAACAATCATATGAAAACAAATATAGGGATTTTTTTTATATTTGTGGAGTTGATATGAGAATAGAGTACAACTGCGATTTGAGCGGGCGCAACACCTTCCGGATGAAGGTGCGTTGTGCGTGCTTTGTGGAATACGGCAGCGTTGCAGAGCTGGCTGCGCTCGACTGGGCCAGCCTTCCAAAGCCCTGGAAACACATCGGAGGAGGCTCCAACCTCCTGTTCACGGGGGATTTCCCGGGCACCATCCTCCACTCCGCAATCAAGTACGTAAAGTACGTCGACATGGGCCTGGACGAGGTCCCGGTGGTCGTGGGCGCCGGCGTCTGCTGGGACGAGCTGGTGGCCGAACTGTGCGGCCACGGCCTCTGGGGGGCGGAAAACCTTTCCCTCATTCCAGGCGAGGTGGGCGCAGCCGCAGTGCAGAATATCGGCGCCTACGGGGTGGAATTCAAAGATATAGTTTCCGGAGTCAGCTGCTTTGACCTTCAGGAAATGAAGCCCTGCAAGTTCTCCGTCGCAGAATGCGGATACGGGTACCGCGAGTCTATGTTCAAAGAAGCCGGGGGAAGGTACGTCATCACCTCGGTTCTTCTACGGCTTTCCCGCTCGCCCCGGCCCAGGCTCGAATACAAGGGCCTTGCGGGTGTAGACGCTTCAAGCCCGATGGCCGTGCGCGAGGGCGTTATAGGTATCCGGCGCGGCAAATTGCCGGATCCTGAAGAACTCGGCAGCGCCGGGTCTTTCTTCAAGAACCCGGTCATTACGGCCGAGGCCTTCGTTCGGGTATGCAACGCCGCCCCCGGCGTTACCGTGCCGCACTTTGTGCTGGACGGCGGAATGATCAAAGTCCCAGCCGCCTGGCTCATAGACCAGTGCGGATTCAAGGGCGAGCGCGAGGGCGGCGCCGCCGTGTACGAAAAACAGCCGCTTGTGATAGTCAACGCCACGGGGAACGCCTCGCCGGAAGACGTCCTGGAACTCGAGCGGCGCATCGTGGCCACCGTGCACGAGCGCTTTGGCGTGGCACTCAGCCCGGAAGTAGAACATTTATAAGAATCAATAAGTTATGAAGAAATTACTCCTCTTTGCCGCAGCAGTTCTGCTGTTCGCATCCTGCTCTGTTCAGCAGCACAACACCAAGGCCAGGCTTACCGAGGTACAGACGGCAATCGTCGCCCCCGTTGTTGCAGACCTTGACATCAGCCCCACCAAGATTACCTACACTTACAAGCCCACCACAACCGAGCTTCGCAAGACAGACCTCAACACCATCATCAACAACGCCATCGCCTGGGCGCTGGAAGAGAACGGCAACGCCGACGTGCTGGTGAACGCCAGCTGCCGCACCTCCTACAGCGGCCTGAGAATCAAGAGCATAATAATCACCGGCTATCCCGCTACCGTCAAGGAATTCTCAAAGCCAACAGAGCCGTACGATTACTACTTCTATCACGACACCCCTTATATCCCCGCGAGATAATCCACCATGGCCTGCTTTATAGTTCCCATGCTCCAGGCGGTAGCCACGAGCATCTACAGAAAATCAATGCGCAAACCCGCCTCGGGCGTTCTTGGGCGCAATATCCCCGCCCTTGAGAAAATGCTCTGGGGAGGCACCGTAATGCTGATAGTCGACCACATAATCAACGGCGAGCTCACCTGGAAATTCCCCTTCTTCACGGCCCTGGGCGCCGAGGGCGGCGCGGCCGTCTTCCTGCGCGAGCTCCTCACCGTGGGCGTGCCCATGTCCGTAGTCATCACCCTCGTCTGGGTGGTCTACGCCCTCCTGCGCGAGCGCCGCGCCGCCAAGGCGTAAGGTTGCCCGTCGGGCCGTGCTGCCGGGCCGCCCAAACTAGGGCGCCCTAGCAGCAAAAACGGCCCAAAATGCAGCCGGGGCTCCCAGTTTTGGGTGCCCCGGCAGCGTTTATCTCCGGGAGAGACTATTTGGTCACCGGCTTCGACAAGACCGTCCTCAGCACCCTTGCAAACTGGTCTGAGCAGGAGGTGCCGCGGCCGCTGCAGTTGATGCCGCTCAGCCGCTCGAGGGCAAAGCCTGTATCTGCGCCCTCAAGCAGGGCGCCGAGCGCCTGGAGGTTGCCGTTACACCCTCCCAGATATCTGAGATTGTGTATCTTGCCGTCCACCAGGTCAAAATCAATCAACTTCGAGCACACCAGAGAACTCGGCGCCGCCGTAACGTGCCGCACTCCGTTCTCTACGGTGTCTACCAGAATTCTGAAGTCCTCTCCCATTATTCTTTAACTGTAGATGCCAGGAACAACTCGTCCATCTGAACCTGGTCTATCTTGGACGGAGAATCTATCATCACGTCGCGACCCTGGTTGTTCTTGGGGAAGGCGATGTAATCGCGGATGGTCTCCTGGCCGCCGAACAGTGCGCACACGCGGTCGAAGCCGAAGGCGAGTCCACCGTGAGGCGGCGCGCCGAACTTGAAGGCGTTGATGATGAATCCGAACTTGTATTCAGCCTCCTCGGGCCCTATGCCGAGCACCTCGAACATCCTCTTCTGCATATCTGCATTGTGGATTCGGATGGAGCCGCCGCCCAGCTCGGTGCCGTTGAGCACAAAGTCGTAGGCATTGGCGCACACGCGCTCCAGGTCTTCCTTCTTGTCTGAATAGAACCACTTCTCGTGCTCCGGCTTGGGGGCGGTGAAGGGGTGGTGCATCGCGTAGAAGCGGCCGTCCTCCTCGCTCCACTCGAGCAGGGGGAAGTCCACTATCCACAGAGGTGCGAACACCTTGGGGTCGCGCAGGCCAAGACGGTTGCCCATCTCTATACGGAGAACGCCCATACGGGTTTGGGTCTTGCGCTTCTCTCCGCACATGATCAGCAGCAGGTCTCCGGTGGCGGCACCGCATGCTGCGGCAACCTCCTGCAGCTTCTCGGGGCTGTAGAACTTATCTACGCTGGACTTCACGGAGCCGTCTGCGTTCAGCTTGACGTACACCAGACCGGCGGCACCGACCTGAGGGCGCTTGACCCACTCGGTGAGCTCGTCCAGCTGCTTGCGGGTGTATTCCGCTGCGCCCGGGACGGCAATCGCGCCCACGTAGGCGGCATTGTCGAACACGCCGAATCCGCATCCCTGCACCAGCGGGGTAACCTCGTGGATCTCCATCCCGAAGCGGATATCCGGCTTGTCGGAGCCGTAGTTGTCCATTGCGTCGTACCAGCTCATGCGGGGGAGAGGGTTGGGGATGTCTACGCCCACGGCGTTCTTGAACATCTGCCTCATCATTCCCTCAAAGGTGTTGAGTACGTCTTCCTGCTCCACGAAGCTCATCTCGCAGTCTATCTGCGTGAACTCGGGCTGACGGTCGGCGCGCAGGTCTTCGTCGCGGAAGCAGCGGACAATCTGGAAGTAGCGGTCGTAGCCGGCCACCATGAGCAGCTGCTTGAACGTCTGGGGGCTCTGCGGCAGGGCGTAGAAGGTGCCGGGGTTCATGCGGGAAGGCACCACGAAGTCGCGCGCGCCCTCGGGAGTGGACTTGATGAGGTACGGAGTCTCGATTTCCATGAAGCCCTGGCCGTCAAGGTATGTGCGCACTTCCTGTGCAAGGCGATGGCGCAGTGCCAGAGCCTGCTGGAGGGGCGGACGGCGCAGGTCCAGATAGCGGTACTTGGCGCGAAGGTCCTCGCCGCCGTCGGAATTCTCTTCGATGGTGAAGGGCGGAACGGCGCTGCGGTTGAGTATGTTGATGCCGCTGACCTTGATCTCTATGTCTCCAGTGGGCATTTTGGGATTCTTGCTCTGACGCTCGAGCACGGTGCCGGTAATCTGTATGACGAACTCTCGGCCGAGGCCGGAGGCGGTCTCTACAAGCTCGGGGGCGGCATCTGCCTCCACCACAAGCTGCGTGATGCCGTAGCGGTCTCTGAGGTCGATGAAGGTCATACCGCCGAGTTTGCGGGATTTCTGGACCCATCCCGCCAGGGTCACGGTCTTACCGGTGTCTTGAATGCGGAGTTCTCCGCAGGTGTGCGTTCTATACATATCTCGATTTTGGTTCGGAACCGCAAATTTAATAAAAATCGGTAAACCTTAGAGGTTTGGTGGCGGAAAAAGCATTTCCAATTATTGGCAATTTCTATCCTTGTGTTTTCTCCTCAGCCACATTATGTTTGCAGAATGAGATTGTTTTTTGTTACAACAGACCACTTCGAGACCAAAATCTGGTTCAGGGATGATGATGATTTTAAAGTCGGGATGAATTATGTGGCGGTAACTGTGGCTGCCGTTGGGGTGAGAGTCATTGCTTTTATCCTTATGTCTACCCACGTACATTTTTTGCTTGCGTGTTACGAAAAAGATGCTCGCCGCTTTATCAGTTATTTCAAACAACTATATGGGACTTATTATCGGAATAAATATGGCAGCAGCCGTTTGTTTCGAAGAAATAGCATTGATATTCAGGAGATTATAAACGAGGGCGAAGGTATTGAAAAGGTAATTGCATACATAATTATGAACAGCGTAGCCGCGAGAATTTGTGCAACGGCATCCGGTTATCGTTGGGGAAGCGGTGCTTGCTATTTCAACGACAACAAAGAGATTGGCAAACCGATAGGCTGCCTTTCCGGAAGAGAAAGGATAGCCACTCTCAAAAGCAAGACCTCCGTTCCGGACAACTGGACTATTGGAGCCGGCGGTTATATTCTCCCTGAATCCTATATTCCCGTAGAAGACGTCGAGCGATTGTTCAAGAACGCAAGAAGATTCAATTATTTCCTTTTCTCTTCGTCAAAAGCTAAAAGGGTTAAGGAGCAAAATGGGCCGTCGTTTCGCGACCAGGTAATACTTGAGGGTTTAAACGACCTTCGTGTTACCCTTTTCAGTAACAAATCATTGGACGACTTGAACGAAGAAGAAAAGGCTGAACTCATTCGACAGCTACAGTGGCGTTTCAGCGCCGATAGTCACCAGATAAGCCGATTGACAGGTCTTCCTTATTCAGAGGTAACCGAGCTGTTGAACCGATTATGAGCCTTCTTTTCTCAAAGTGCCGCCGGGGCACCCAGTCTTGGGCACCCCGGCGTCATTTTGAGCCTTTTTTGCTGCTAGGGCACCCACCTTTGGGCGCCCCGGCGTCATTTTGAGCCTTTTTTGCTGCTAGGGCACCCACCTTTGGGCGCCCCGGCCGCAGAAAGATTCGATTAAAGGGAGGAAGTCTGAATTGCACGGGTGAGGAGGACAAAGTCCTCGACGCCGAGGCGCTCGGCACGGAGGTTCAGGAGCGCGGCGGCCTCGGCCTGGAGATTCCCGGTCTGGGCCGGGAATGACGGAAGAGAAGCAGCCGCCGGGAATGACGGAGGAAAGACTGCCGCTGGGGATGACTGAGGAGAGGCCGCCGCTGGGGATGACTGAGGAGAGGCCGCCGCCGGGGATGACTGAGGAGAGGCCGCCGCCGGGGATGACTGAAGTGCGCTCTGGGAGTCGGAGGCGCCAGGAGCCGACTGAAGGGGGACATCGCCTGCGATGTGCGGGGGAATCCTTTCCCCCGTCCCCTGGGGGTGCAGGGGGATTATAGCAGACTTTGCGGAGGCCTCAAGCCGCTGCGCAAGCAATGGCTTGAGGGCGTTGCGCAAAGTCTTGCGGCGCTGGTTGAAGGCGGTTTTGACGACGGTCTTGAAGAGCTTTTCGTCGCATCCGAGGGAGGTGCGGCCGTTGCGGGTGAGGCGGATGACGGCGGACTGCACCTTGGGCGGAGGGGCAAAGGCGCCGGGGCCTACGGTGAACAGATATTCAATGTCGTACCAGGCCTGCAGGAGGACGCTCAGGATGCCGTAGGTCTTGCTGCCCGGCTTCTCCGCGATGCGCTCGGCCACCTCTTTCTGGATCATGCAGACGACCTCGGGGACACGGTCCTTATCTTCCAGGATCTTGAAGAAAATCTGCGAGGAGATGTTGTACGGGAAGTTGCCGATAACCCTGTACGGTCCCTGGAACACCCGGTTCATATCCAGCCTCAGATAGTCTGCCTGAAGCAGCTTGCCCTGCATTCCGGCAAAGTGGGTGAGGAGGTAGTCCACGGACTCTCCGTCCACCTCAACGGCCTTAAGGTCAATGTCTTGGCGTTGCAGGAGATATTGGGTCAGCACGCCCATGCCGGGGCCGACTTCCAGGACTGGAGATTTTTCGACTCCGGCTTCGCCTCCGCTCAAAATGACAGCAGGGGATCCGCCGGAAGGATCGGAGGGGGATCCATCGCTAACGACAGAAGGGGCGCCGCCGGGAATGACGGGAGGGGTGCCAGTAGCAACGACAGAAGGGGCGCCGCCGGCAGCGACGGGAGACGCGACGCTCAGCGACGCGACTATCCTCCGGGCTATAGACTGGTCCGTCAGGAAATGCTGGCCTAACGCCTTTTTAGCTCTTACTTCCATTAATATCTAATTAATTGTCAGCGGTTTTGTAGCTGTCTCCGCAAAACCGTGGCCGCCCGTGGCCACGTGAACGGGAGGGGCCCGCAAGCGTAGCGCAGTGGGAGGGATGAGCGCAGCGAAGTTTTGCGGAGACAGCTACAAAACCGCAAACCATTCATTGCTATCCAAGTTTTTCCGCCAACTTTCCTGCGAGGGCGAGGAAGGCCTGGGAGTCGGGGCGGGAGCCGAGGGCGACGGGGGTGCCGGCGTCGCCGCTCTCGCGGATGCTCTGCACCAGGGGGATGCGCCCGAGCAGCTCTATGCCGAGCTCCTCGGCCATGCGGGCTCCGCCGTCGCGCCCGAAGATGTAATACTTCTCTTCCGGATGCTCCTCCGGCGTAAACCAGGCCATGTTCTCCACGAGGCCGAAAATCGGCCGTGCTATCTGCTTATTGCGGAACATGTTAGCCCCTTTCTCGACGTCGGCAAGCGCCACGTCCTGAGGCGTGGTTACGAGTATGGCACCCTCCATCGGAACCTCCTGGAGAAGGCTGATGTGGATGTCGCCGGTGCCCGGAGGCATATCCACCAGAAGGAAGTCAAGATCGTCCCACTTGACCTGCAGGATCATCTGCTTGAGGGCGTTGCTCGCCATAGGGCCGCGCCAGATGAGCGCCTGCCCGCGGGAGGCAAAGTAGCCTATGCTCATCCACTTGACGCCCCACTTCTCCAGCGGGAGGATGAGCTCGCGGCCGTCCACCTCCTCCGCCATGGGCGTCGCTCCCTCGGTGCCCGTCATAAGGGGCACGGAGGGGCCGTAGACGTCGGCGTCGGCAAGGCCCACCTTGTAGCCGAGGCGCGCCAGGGCGCAAGCCAGGTTGACGGCCACGGTGGACTTGCCCACCCCGCCCTTGCCGGACGCAACGCCCACGATGTGGCGCACGCCCGTCAGGGTCTCCAGGCTGAACTCGGGCGCCTTCTTCTTGGGCGCCGCCTCGTCCAGCACCACGGTCTTGACCTCAGGGTCCTTGACGCCGCCGCGGATAAGGGCGGCCCTGGTGGCACCGATCAGATACTCGGCAAGAGGATCGCGACGCTTGCTGAACGCAAGCGTAACTGTAGACCCTTCAATCGAATGTATCATCCCAAGCTCCTCCAGCGTGCGGTCTCCCTGACCGGGATGGCGCACGCTGCGAAGGAGCTCAAGTATCTCTTCCCTTGTCATTCCGCCTCGCACTTATCGTCTGAACACTTACCCTCGCAGCATTTGCCGCAGCAGGGGCGCACGAGGTTCATCTCGTCCAGCAGATAGCCGGCGCCTCCGAACTTGTCCATCATCAGGAGCACGTAGCGTATATCTACGCAGATGCACCTCTGGAGGTTGGGCTCGAACATGACGTCGGAGCTCATCGCCTCCCAGTTGCCGTCGAAGGCAAGGCCGATGAGGTTGCCGTCGGCGTCGAGCACAGGGCTGCCGGAGTTGCCGCCGGTGATGTCCAGATTGGTGAGGAAGCAGGTTACGAGCTCGCCGTTCTTGTCGGCATACTGGCCGTAGTCGCGGGCCTCATAAATCTCTTTGAGCTTGGCCGGCACGCGGAACTCGTAGTTGTCGGGGTCTTCCTTCTCCATCACACCCTTGAGCGTGGTGTAGTACTTATAGAGCACGCCGTCCTTGGGCTCGTAGCTCTTGACGGTGCCGTAAGTGAAGCGGCAGGTCATGTTGGCGTCGGGATAGGAGGGCTCGCCCTTCTTCCACTCAAGCAGGCTGGCGGCGTATGCTTTAGACGGCTCTGCAACGGCCTTGCGAGCCTCCATCGTGGCGGCGCGCAGGGGCTCGAATGCAGCAGAAACGGCATTGGCGAGCTGCACTGCAGGGTCGTTCTCTATGATCTTGGCGGTGAGCGGCTTGGCCGTCATCTTCTCAAATGATGTAAAGACGCTCTTCTTGTAAAGATTGTCTATGAACGTGCGGGTGTCCACGCCCTGCAGGCTCTTGCCGCCCACCTTGATGTCCTGCCAAGGCTTGGCGTTGGCCTTGTAGAAGTTAAGCATGGCCACGGCGGCGTTGCGGTCTACATCGGCGTTGAAGTTCTTGTAGTAGTCCTGCATGGAGTTGGCGGCATCTGCGAGCAAGTCCTGAATCTTGAGTTCGGGGTTTGCCGCAACGGCATCGCGGGCGCTGGCAAGTGCGGACTGAAGGGCGCTGGCATAGTTGAGAAGCTCTATGCGGCCGAGGCTCTCGCTCAGCAGCGTGGAGGTCTTGATGTTGCCGGAAGCACTCTCCACTGCGGCCGCAATGTCGGCGATGGCGGTGCCCCAGTCGGCCTTGCGGGCAGGGTCTGCATCTATCCACTCCTGGAGCTCGGCCTCTTTCTGCTTCTCACGGCCGATGATGTCCAGGGCCTCGAATGCCTCGTTCATACCGATCCACTTCTTCCAGCCGTTGGAGGATCCGGAGTACTTGCTGGCGTACTGCAGGCCCACTTTGTCGTCGGCGCGCATCGCCTTCCAGATGACGTCCTGCCATGCGGTGCGGGCGGCTATGCGGATGTTGTTGGTCTCCAGCATGTCCTCAAGCTGGGCGGCTGTCTGGAAGCGCTGGGTGCGGCCGGGATAGCCCATAATCATGGCAAAATCTCCCTCCTGCACGCCCTTGAGCGACACTCCGAGGAACTGGCGGGGCACCATGGGGACGTTCTCGGGAGAGTAGTCCGCGGGCTCGTTGTCGGGGCCGGCATATACGCGGAACATGGAGAAGTCGCAGGTGTGACGGGGCCACATCCAGTTGTCCGTGTCGCCGCCGAACTTGCCGGAAGATGCCGGGGGCGCGCCAACAAAGCGCACGTCGCGGTATATCTTGGATACGATGATGTAGAAGACGTTCTCGTTGTAGAAGCTGGTGAGGGTGACCTGGCAGCCGGGGTTGGCGGCACGGGCCTCGTCCATAAGCTCCGAGCGGAGGGCGCCGGCGGCAATCGCATCGGTAACGTCCGTCATGCTCTGCAGGAAGCGCACGGTAAGGCCGGGAACGGGGAGTTCCTGGTCGCGTCCCATTGCCCAGTAGCCGTCCTCGAGGTAGTTGTGCTCGGGGGTGGAAAGCGACTGGATGGCGCCGTAGCCGCAGTGGTGGTTGGTGACGAGCAGGCCGCTGCCGGAGATTATCTCTCCGGTGCAACCGCCGCCGAACTGCACGACGGCGTCTTTGATGGAGGAATTGTTGACGCTGTAGATCTGCTCGGGCGTGAGGCGGGAGCCGAGGTTGCGCATAGCCTCTGCGTTCATCTTCTCGAGGAGCGGCAGGAGCCACATTCCTTCGTCGGCACGCAGGCTAACGGGCGCGAGCGCAATGGCGCACGCGATGGTCATCAGGATTCTTTTCATATGTCGAATAATGTTGGTTCCAACTCTTTGGGATGGAAGGATTTGCGATGCTCCGGCGTGTACCCGAGGCGCCGGATGGCATCTATGTGCTCTTTTGTGGGATAGCCGAAGTTGTGCTCCCAGCCGTAGCCGGGGTAGCGGGCGGCCAGCTCCGTCATATAGGCGTCGCGAGCCGTCTTGGCGAGCACAGATGCCGCGGCGATGCTGGCGTACGTTGCGTCTCCGTGCACCACGGTGGCGTATCTGTAGCCGTCGAAGGGGCGGAATCGGTTGCCGTCTATCAGCAGGAAATCGGGCCTGACCTTGAGGGCCCGCACGGCCCGCTGCATGCCGGCGATGCTGGCGCCGAGTATGTTGAGGCGGTCTATCTCTTCTGCGCTCACGGCCACCACGGCCCACGCAAGGGCCTCCTGTTCGATGATGGGGCGGAGCTCCTCCCTGGCGGCGGCGCTCATCTGCTTGGAATCGTTGAGGAGTGGATGGCTGAAGCCGGGCGGAAGCACCACGGCGGCGGCGAACACGGGGCCGGCAAGGGGCCCGCGTCCTGCCTCGTCGCATCCGGCCTCAAGACGGCCTTGTTCCATAAACGGTTTGAGCTGCGGCTTCACGCTACAAATATAATAATTTTGGCAATGAGCCAGAAATTTATTAGATTTGCAGGCTTTGATAATTAACAACACCAAATAAAATGAAAGAATACTCCACCAAAGACGTACGCAATGTTGTTCTGCTCGGCGCAACCAAGTCCGGCAAGACCACATTGGCTGAAGCTATGCTCTTCGAGGGCAAGGTCATCCCCCGAATGGGCACAATCGAAGACAAGAACACCCTTTCCGACAGCAACGAGCTCGAGAAACTCAACCAGCGCTCGATCTATGCCACTCCCCTCTACGCCGAGTATCAGGGCTGCAAGATCAACTTCATCGACGCTCCCGGTTCCGACGACTTCATCGGCGGCGCCTATTCCGCATTCCGCGTATGCGAGAGCGGTGTCCTCCTCGTAAATGCCCAGCAGGGCGTCGAGGTCGGTACAGACAGCTTCATCCGTCGCGCAGAGGAGCAGAGCCTCCCTATGATCGTTACCGTGAGCCAGCTCGACGCAGACAAGGCCGACTGGGACAACGTGCAGAACTCCCTCAAGGAGACCTTCGGCGGCAAGATGGTAAACGTCCAGTTCCCCGACGCCACCGGCGCATCCTTCGGCGGAATCATCGACGTACTCACCATGAAGTACTACAAGGGCAACGACGTGCTGGACATCCCCGCACAGTTTGCAGACCAGGCAGAGGAATACCGCCAGGAGCTCATAGAGAAGGCCGCCGAGTTTGACGACGCCCTCATGGAGAAGTTCTTCGAGGAAGGCACCCTCAGCGAGGAAGAGATACACAGCGGCCTCAACAAGGGCATCGAGTCCGGCGAGGTCTATCCCGTCTTCTGCGTATGCGGCAAGAAAGACATCGGCGTAAAGCGCCTGCTCGAGTTCATCCGCGACGTAGCCCCCGTACCCGACGTAAAGGAGAACGGCCCCGCATCCATCTTCATCTACAAGAACGACGTGGAGCAGCACCTCGGCGAGGTTTCCTACTTCAAGGTGATGAGCGGCACCCTTACCGCAGGTATGGACCTTGAGGATCCCGTGTCCGGCAACAAAGACCGCCTCTCCGCCATCTACGCAGTGGCAGGCAGCAAGAAGGAGTCCGTCACCAGCCTTCACGCAGGAGACTTCGGCTGCGCCGTCAAGCTCAAGAACAGCAAGTCCAGCACCACGCTGGCGGTTCCCGGCTCCGGCATCAACTACGACAAGATCAAGTTCCCCGCACCCAAGTACCGCTGCGCCATCAAGGCCAAGGTCCAGCAGGACGACCAGAAACTCGGAGACGCCCTCAAGAAGATCTCTTCCCAGGATCCTACCGTGGTTGTAGAGTACTCCAAGGAGCTCCGTCAGACCATCCTCTCCGGCAACGGCGAGCAGCATATCAACATAGTCAAGTGGCGCCTGAACAACGAGTTCGGCCTCGAGGTGGAACTCTTCGCCCCCAAGGTGCCTTACCGAGAGACCATCACCAAGGTCGCTTGCGCACAGTACCGTCACAAGAAGCAGTCCGGCGGCGCCGGTCAGTTTGGTGAGGTTCACCTCCTCGTCTGCCCTGCAGAAGGAGAACTCAACACCAAGTTCGTCATCAACGGAAAAGAGACCCAGCTCAACATCAAGACCCAGGATATCACAGATCTCGAATGGGGCGGCAAACTGGAGTTCTACAACTGCGTCGTCGGCGGTTCCATCGACCTCGGCTTCATGCCCGCAATCCTCAAGGGTATCAAGGAGCGTATGGTAGAGGGCCCTCTCACCGGTTCCTACGCCCGCGACATCCGCGTGTTCGTATACGACGGTAAGATGCACCCGGTAGACTCCAAGGAAATCGCCTTCATCATCGCAGGCCGCAACGCCTTCCGTGAGGCATTCCGCAACGCAGGTCCCAAGATCCTCGAGCCTATCTACAACGTAGAGGTCATGACCCCGAGCGAGTATCAGGGCGCCGTCATGTCCGACCTCCAGAACCGCCGCGGCATGCTCGGCGACATGGGAGCAGACAAGGGCTTCGCAATCCTCCGCGCACGCGTGCCTCTGGCAGAGCTTTACCGCTACTCCACCACGCTGAGCTCCCTCACTGCAGGTTCCGCAACCTTCACCATGGAGTTTGCAGACTACCAGCCGGTACCGGGAGATGTCCAGAACAAGCTCCTCGCCGACTACGCAGCCCAGGAGAAGGACGAAGACTAATCCTTTTGAATACCAAAACGCTGCCGGGCCACCCAGAGATGGGCGGCCCGGTATCATTTTAAGCTGTTTTTGCTGCCAGGGCTCCCGCTATTGGGCGGCCCGGCGTCACATTATCGGCTGCAGACGAAGTCGAAGAACGGCTGTATGTCTTTCTTGTTGGAGAAGCGGGCCATGTAGACCTGGTTGCCGAGGGCGTCGGAAAGGGCGTCGGGCATACGCTGGCACATGCAGATGCCGAGGTTGGGGTCTGTGGCGGAGAAGATGCCGGGGCCGTATTTGGCGAATATATCCTCGTGGGAGTGCACATAGTTGTAGCAGTCGCGGCGGCTGGCGTAGGCGCAGAAGTACTGCTCGCCGGCGGCCTTGTGCCTCTCGTCAAAAGCGACCATATCGGCCCATATCTGGAACACGTCCGTGCTGTGGGCAAAGTTCATCATGTCGGGCGTGTAGCCGCCTGCGGGGCGCATGTTCACCTCAAGGCCGACGAAATCGCCCTTCTTGCCGAGGCCCTCGCGGTCGCGGTCGAGTTTGAAGAATTCCAGATGCACGAAGCGGCTCTTGATACCGAACGCCTTTACGGTGCGGCGGCCTATCCTGGACAGCGCGGCGGGAACCTCTTTCTCTACCCAGTAGCAGGAATCCAGATTTTCGTGCACTATGTTCATGATGGGGGTGGGATACACGCCCATCGACTCAAAGAGCGGCTCGCCCTTGGAATCGTAAATGGCGTCGTACGAGGTGAGAAGGCCGGTGACGAACTCCTCAACCACAAAGGCGCCGTAGTTGGACTCGTGCTCGGTAAACCAGTCTGCGAGCTCCCCGTCGGAGTTCAGCTTGAAGGTGCCGCTGGCGCCCACGCCGTTGTCCGGCTTTGCAATGATGGGGTAGCCGGTCTTGTGGGCAAAGGCCAAAACGGCCTTGGGGCCCTCTGCGGCCTTGATCTGGCGGGCGGTGGGCACGCCTCCGAGGGCGTAGAATTTCTTCATCTCCGACTTCTCCTTGATGCCGCTGATGCGGTCTGTGTGGAGGCCGGTGGTTACGTTGAAGTCTGTCCTCAGACGGGCGTCCTGCTCGAGCCAGTACTCGTTGTTGGACTCTATCCAGTCTATATGCCCGTAGCGGTGGGCGAACCAGGCCACTGCGCGGTAGACCTCGTCGTAATCCTCGAGGTTGCGCACCTGATAATAATCTGTAAGGGCCCAGCGGAGCTCGTCTGTAAGTTCCCCGAACGGGGCGTCCGCAATTCCCAGAACGTTTACGCCGTTACGTTTGAGCGCGGCGCAGAAGTGGCTGTAGGTCTGCGGGAAATGGGGTGAAATAAAAACAACGTTCATAAAGGTGTACACTTGATTTTCTTTGCAAATCTGACGCATACGGCCGTTGGAAATCTCCCAGGCCGTGCCGTACAGGGTCTCGCGCCCGTCTTTGACAACAATGTAGCCGCCGTCGGGGAAGGTGTAGAATGAGTGGTGATAGCTGTCCGGGAAGATTATGTCTTCGAACAGGCGGCGGCCGTCTACCAGATAATTACGCACCTGGTCGTAATGGGGCACTATCTGAAGGCGGGTAAGCCCGAGGCCGCGGAGCCAGTGGGAGTAGCCGCGGCTTGCGGCCTCGCCGTGCAGCTCCGGGTGGGAATACACTATGTCCGCACAGTTCATGCTGCCGGCGCTACAGCCCATAATGAGCCCGTCAAAGCCGCGCAGGAGCTCCTTGAGCCCTATCTCGTGGATGAATCTGTTCTGCGTGGGCACGTGGCCGCCGCACATCACAATCCAGTCTGCGCGTTTAATCAAAGACGCCGCACGTTTGCAGTTGCGGCGGTCAAGCATCGTTATCTTGGAGGGCTCTATGCCTGAATTGCGCACGCAAAGGGTCATACCCTCAAGCACGCTGTCCGTGAATGCGCGGTCGTCCGGGGCCGCGCTTATCATCAGCACCCTGGGTTTGGGGGGCAACTCGGCCTTGACTGTGGCCAGAAAACCATTGTCGGACGTAAACCTGTCCTCTCCGTAGCGGGTAGGACTCCCTGTAAGAATCAGCGTCATTCTGGCTGCAAAGATACGAATTTTACGGCTAGAACAACACCCTGTAGCCAGCGGCTATGCGGAAGGAAACGGGATGGCCTGTGTAGTAAGATTCGGGGGATTTCTCGTTGGGGAGGCGGTACACTACGCCGGGCTGCACAAAGAAGGCGCCGCTCTTCCAGGGGCTGATCTGCAAGCCGGCGTTGAGGCTGCCGGAGAAGATCCAGTCTCCGGGACGGTCGCGGCCGCCTGTTGGCTCGGACGTGGTCTGGCCAAAACTCTCTACTGTTCTCCAGATATGGGAGAAGCCGTATTCCGCCTCGGGCCCGGCGGATATATAGCCGGACAGGGGGCCCAGGCTCAGCGGGGTAAACACCACGCGCAGAGGGATGCCCAGATAGTCGAAAGATTCCTGGGTTCCGGTGGACAGGCTGCCGCTGGTGGATGTTTTGGACGAGCCGAGGTGAGTGAGCTCGACGCCGCTTTCTATTCCCCAGTGCCTGGTAAAATTGTAGGTGAACATAAGGCCCATCTGATAATCGATGCGATGGGAAGTAACCACCTGCGTCTCTTTATTGCGGCTGACCACTGCCATTGCGCGGTTGCCGGGAGACATCCTCGGAGCGGGAGAAAGGCTGTAGACTATTTCTGAATTGGTGGCCGAGCTGCCTGGCATACCGCCGCCCACAAAGCTGGCGGCAAGCAGCGGACGGCTGCGCTTGATGCTGCGGGAAAGAGGTACGACGGTCCGTCCCTTGGGCTGGAACGATGGAGATACGGTCTTGCCCGACTGCGCGGATTCGCCAGCGGGGGCGGCGTCGGTAGCGGCAGGATTCTCGGTCTGATTGGGGACGACCGGGGCGGATTCGGACGCGTCGGTTGACGGAGCCTCGGAATCAGAGGCCGCGGGGGCCGCTTCTGCGGCGTCGGGTGCTGAATCAGCAGCATTCGGGGCTGCCTCGGTTGCATCCGACGCGGAATCAACAGCGTCCGGCGCTACCTCGGAGGCATCTGGCTCAAGGCCGTACTCAAAACCGGCTTGTTTTGAGTACGAGGGGGCTGTTTTGGCGGGGGCCGTACTCATAACAGGGGCTTTTTGAGTACGGGTGGCCGAAGATGAGGCGGGAGCGGCCTCGGAGATGGGATCGAGGTCGGTGGCGGAGGCATCCTCACCGGCGGCAAATCCGCCATCTTCCGGACTGTCTACCACCTCTGCTACAGTTGCTTCTGAACTTGTTACGATGGGGTTTTCTGCGCCGGGGGTGCGGAGCAGCAGCACTACGGCCACGGCGGCCACGGCGGCCACGCCGGCGAGCGACCACCCGACCGCCTTCGAGACGAAAGGCACCGTGCGCGAGGCGCGCGGATTCACCTCGATCATCCATATCTCGCCGTCCTTCACGGCAAGCTGGATGTTCATCAGCCCCACCACGTGCAGCCGCTCCGCAAACTCGCGTGCGATGGATTCGACCTCGGCGATGGTCCGCTCGGAGAGCGAT
>JAFZXV010000002.1 GCA_017616595.1 Bacteroidales bacterium | reverse complement strand
CGAGTACAACAAGGGCCGTCAGCAGAAGATTACCTCGGAAATCCTGGATCTGGTTTCCGGAGAAGCCCAGAGCTAGAAAGCGTATCCAGCCCTGATCACAAAAGAATTGCCCGTGTTCCCGAAGGGGAGCACGTATGCTGCGTCCAGCTTGACGCCGTAAAAATGTACTCCGAAGCCTGTTGAGGCAAAGGTGGGAAGCGCTTTGGCAGCGTCGCCATAATGGAATCCGGCACGTACGGAGACTATATCGGCAAAGGTGTATTCCGCACCCACCCCGGCCATAAGCGCGCCGGAGAACAGCCATGCCGCCTGCCCGGCAATAATAAGTTGCCCGATGGGGCTCCAGTTACCGTCCACAGACACAAGGGCCGGGAGGGCGTAATCTCCTCCGCCATAGTTGATTTTTCCGCCAATATTGCGCCCCGAGAGGGCCGCAGCCCAGTTCTGGCCGCCGTAAGAGACGTAAATATCGCCGCAATAGACGCTGCCAACTGCACTTTCTGCAAGTGCGGATGTGATGCTGCGCACTTTTAGACCGGCAGTCAGATTGTCCGTTATGTCATACGCTCCGCCCACGGACAGAATGAGGTCGTAAGGCTTGAAGCTGCCTTTGGAGCCTTGTGGCTCGGAGTAGGCGTTGTACGGAAGGTCCAGAAAATCAACGCCTTCTGCCGTAAAGGAGAACTTGCCGATGCGGAAAAATGCATCCAGCCCCAGCATGGTGTTCTGTGCCGACTGCGGCGCCCAGATGCCGTAGAACGCTCCTGCGTCAAGAGAAGCAGCGGTGTAAGGCAGGCTTGTGCCGCCCATTGCCAGGGAACGGCCGTCAGTTGGGACCAGCAGGGCCGGCACCGCCTGCGCGTGAAGCTGCACGGCGGCAATCAGGCAAACCAGTATGGATAAGACTCTTTTCATCAGATTTTCACTATGTTATAACTGTCGTCGAGCCCGCATCCCTTGAGCTTTACAAAGTAAGTCCCGGACGCCTGCCCGGAAAGGTCAACTACCAAGGGGTCGAAGGGCGTAACGTCTGCCGAGCCCGAGAATACCACTGCTCCTGCCTTGTTGCTGATGCTGACGTCCAGCTTGCCGGCCTCTTTTGGACGGATATTCAGATCCTTCTTGACCGGAACCGGGAACAGCTCCACGGGCAGGGAGGGATCGCGCACGAGCACCTGGAACTCCAGGTCGCAGGAAGTGCCGGACACGTCGCTCGCAACAACGTCTATGGTGGATTGGCCGTACCCGGCTGCGCTCACCGTTACTATGTTGTCTTTTGCGCTTACGGTAACTGCGTTGGTGTTCGACGAGCTAAGCTTGAATTTGAGCGGTTCTTCATCCTCGTCGTAGATATAGTCCGGGATATTGAGCTTGAGCGTTGCGCTTTTGGACTCGAAAACCACGTTTTCTGCCGCCTTGAGCAGCACGGGAGTGTGATTAGGCAGTATCTCGTACTGGAAAGAGTAAGCAGTTGCCGCACCGTATTTGTCTGTGGCGGTGAGGGTTGCCTTGTACTTGCCGGCAGGGGCCTTGACGCCGGTAATTATTACGTCTACATCCGGCAGCAACGCGGAAATGCTGCATGCTCCGGATTCGTCTGAGAAGTCTACGTTCAATTTGTGGCCGTCCGGATCTATGACGTAGAACCTGTAAGCAGGCGTCTGGTAGGCCTTCAGCACGTAGTCTCCGGGAGTTTTGGGTTCGATTATCGGAGGATTGTTCTCTCCGGTAACGAAAGGCACCACGGCGGAAACCGCCGAGATGTGGCCCAGATAATCGTAGGCCGACACAGCGGCATAGTATTGTTTGGTGAACTCGAGTCCGGTAAACTGGCCGGAAACGGTTTCTCCCAGCTTCTTGTAGCCGCCCTCTACCTCTTTGGCCTTGACCCCTTGCGGCACGGAGCCGGGAATCAGTGCTGTGAGCGCCTCTTTCTTGTCCGAGACCAGCATCTGGTAGCCGTAGGCTTTGACGTCGTCGCTGTCCGGCGTGACGTTCCACGTATAGGTGGCGGTATTGGCGCTGACGTCCACGGTGAGCCCCTGGGGTGCGTCCGGAGCGGCTTTGCCGCCGTATGCAAAAGCGCCGAGCGCATCGAGCCTGGGGCCGAGGTCTGCCGGTGCCTTGTCTTTGTTGGCACCTCTTATGAGGCGCTCCTTCAGCATGTTGACGGTGAATCCGGGGCCTCCGTAATAAGAGACCAGGAGTGCCGCCACGCCGGAGACCATAGGGCAGGCCATGGATGTGCCCTGGTACGATGCATATTCGTTGTTGGCGATGGAGCTGAGGATGCCGGGGCCGAGTTTGAGGTCTCCGCCCGGCGCACAGATGTCTACCCAATTGCCATAATTGGTATAGTGGGCGCGCTGATAATTTGACGCAAGGGCCCCCACGGCTACCACGGGATCGAACGCTGCCGGCCAGCCGAGCCTGTATTCGTCGTTACCGGCTGCAAACGTCACGAGACCGCCTTTCATGAGGCTGTTGGGGAGCTGATTGCCCTTGACGTCGCACCCCGCGTACTTGATGAAGTAATTGATAGCGTCGGCAAGTCTGTCATCTATGCCGCCCCTCATGGCGTCCTCTTCGGAATCGTACACGTACCCCCAGCTGTTGTTGGCAATGAGGGCGCCGTGGTCTGCAGCCCACACGAAAGCGTTCTCCGTGTAGCCGCCGATGGTTTTCTCCGGGTCTTCCGGATCGTCCATGAGGATGGCCAGAGACAGGATCCGGACTCCTCCCTTGCCGTCGCTTCCGCCGGCTACGCTGCTGATTCCTACGCCGTTATTGTTGACGGCTGCGATGATGCCGGCAACGTGTGTGCCGTGGTCCCCGACGGGGATGTTGGAGCCTGTGCGGCCGAAGATGAAGCTTTGGCTGCCGTTTTTCCCGGCTGGGATGCAGACGGGCGCGAGGTCTTCGTGATTAAGTTGTACGCCCTCGTCCAGAACGGCCACTATAACCTCGGACGAGCCTGCGGTAAAGGTATCCCAGACGTTCTGGACGTTGATGTCGCAGCCCTCGGCGTATTTTGTAGGGGTATAGCCGTGGTTGTAGAAGGCCCACTGCTGGCTCGCGCGCGGGTCGTTGAAATAGGAAGCCTTGCGGATGCGGCGCTCCGGCTCGGCGGAGACGACGCCGGGAATTGAGGTAAGGTCTTCCGCAGCCTTTGTCACGGGCACGGAATCCGGGTCGAATTCTATGCGGAACCAGCGGTGCAGGCCGGCCTCGCGGTGGCGCGGCTCCCATTCGCCGGCATCCGGGAAAACCCTTTCTATCTTGACTGCGCCCAACCTGCACAGGGCGGAATTGACGTCTGCAGATTTTGTCTGGAGCGAGCCTGAGGCCAGTTCTTCCGCCAGTTCTTCAGAAACGTTGATGTTAACCACGCCGGGCACCAGGGCGCTGCGGCGCGGATGCTCCGCCTGGGCCGTGCCGTCTGCCTGCGGCACAGGTGCAGCCGTGCAAGCGCCGATCAGGACGGCGGTGGTTAAAGACAGGAATATGTGTTTTACATTTATTATCATAGAGATTGTATATCAGGTTGCAAATATAACAAAATTCCGGCTCAATAGAGCGCCGCCACCATACTTTCCGCCGCGAGATTTAAAAATTTTTAATAAATATTTATATAGTATTTAGCCAAAAATACTTTCAAACTGTAATTTTTAAGGCCCTGTTTACTTACTGTTTTTTTGGCAAAAAAGCGTTTTTCTGCGTTGGATGCACCTCTGAGGCATAACTCAACTTGCCGGAAAATTTGTTTATTAAAAAAATAGTCACTAACTTGCGCCCTTGTTTTCGTAATATGCGAAAATACAAGCTGGCTACAAGTTTAGTTAGTATAATTTTATTGTTAAACTAAAAAAATTGCTTATGAAAAAAGCTAGACTGTTCATCAGCGCTTTGTTCATGCTGTTGACGGCAACCCTCTACGCCCAGAATATCAAGGTGGGAGGTACTGTCCGCGACGCATCAACAGGCGAAGGTGTTCCGTTTGCCTCCGTCGTGGTCAAGGGCACGATGAACGGAGTTTCTTCCGACGCAAACGGTCTCTACTCAATCAATGCACCTGCTGACGGTACTCTGGAATTCTCCGCCATTGGTTACAAGACCAAGGACGTGCAGATTGCAGGCAACGCAACGGTCAACGTCGTCCTCGACCCCGACACTGAGGTCCTCGACGAGACCATCGTTGTTGCTTACGGTACTGCTACTAAGAGTTCCTTTACCGGATCCGCCAGTATGGTCAACAGCGAAACCATCTCCAAGAAGCTGAGCTCCAAGGTTACCAGCGCCCTTGCAGGTACCACCCCCGGTGTTCAGATCATCTCCTCCAGCGGCGACCCTACCGGCGGTGCACCCACCATCCGCATCCGTGGTATCGGTTCCATGAACGCATCCTCCAGCCCTCTCATCGTCGTTGACGGTGCCCCGTACGAAGGCGCAATCTCCGACATCAACCCCAACGATGTTGAGTCGATGTCCGTCCTTAAGGATGCTGCCGCTTCTGCAATTTACGGTCACCGTGGTGCCAATGGTGTTATCCTCATCACCACCAAGAAGGGTAAGGCAGGCGAGGCCACCGTGCGTTTCGACGCCCGCGTAGGTTCCAACTCCCGTCTCATCCCCCAGTACGACATCATCGACGACCCTGCAGAGTACTATGAGACTTACTACAAGTTGATGTACAACAAGTACTACTACTCCGGCCACTCCGTTGCAGAGTCCTACGCCTACGCAGACGAGAACCTCTTCAACGAGAACAACGGCGGTCTGGGTTACCAGGTCTACACCGTTCCCGAGGGCCAGAAGCTCATCGGTACCAACTTCAAGATGAACCCTGCAGCCACCCTCGGCTACAGCGACGGCGAGTACTGGTATCAGCCCGACGACTGGTACAACGAGACCTTCCACAACTCCATCCGTCAGGAATACAACGTTTCCGCCAGCGGCGCTACCGACCGCTTCAACTACTACGGCGCAATCAGCTACCTGAACGATGGCGGTATCGTTTACAACTCCGGTTACCAGCGTTACACCGCACGTCTCAATGCAGAGTATCAGGTGAAGGACTGGATCCGCTTCGTTTCCAACATCAGCTACTCCTATTCGGATTCCGATAACGTGAGCTCCGGTTCCTGGGGTTCCTCCGGCAACGCATTCTACATTGCCAACAACATCGGTCCTATCTATCCTCTGTACGTCCGCAAAGTCAACGAAGACGGCAAATCCGGTTACAAGTACACCGAGGCCGGCCGTCAGATCTTCGACTCCAACAACACCAACTTCAAGCGTCCTAACTTCGTAGGTAACGCAATCCGCGACCTCTACAACGACGTCAAGAAGTCCTATGCAGACGTTCTCGTTGGCAAGTGGGGCATCATCCTCACCCCTGTCAAGGGCCTTACCCTCAATGCAAACGTAGGTATCACCGACGACAACACCCGTTACAACTACCTCTACAGCGTCTTCGGATCCGCTTCCGGTGTTGACGGACAGGTTGCAGTCGGCCACAGCCGTATGTTCACCGTCAACCAGCAGTACCTTGCCGAGTACAAGTTCGACATCGCCGAGGTCAATCACTTCGATATCCTCGCCGGTTACGAGCAGTACGAGCGCAAGAGTCAGAGCATCGACGGCAGCAACGACCACCTCTACGACCCGATCATCGGCGAAATCAACAACGCCGACGGTGTCGACAGCCGTTCCGTTTCTTCTTCTGCAAGTACTTACATGACTGAGGGTTTCCTCGCCAGGGCACAGTACGATTACAACGGCACAATCTTCCTCTCCGGTTCTTATCGCCGCGACGCTTCCAGCCGCTTTGCTCCCGGTCACCGCTGGGGTAACTTCGGTTCCGCAGGTGCCGCATGGCTCATCAGCAAGGAGAAATGGTTCAACGTGCCTGCAGTCAACATGCTCAAGCTCAAGGCCAGCTACGGTGTTCAGGGTAACGACGGACTCGGCTCCAACTTCCCTTACGCAGACCAGTACATCCACTCCTACGACGGTACCAACTACGCTCTTACAATGTCTTACAAGGGTAATGAAGACCTCACATGGGAAACCAACAAGTCTTTCAATACCGGTGTAGACTTCGAGCTCTTCAACGGATACCTCAACGGTAGCGTGGAATTCTTCAACCGCGACACTGAAGACCTCCTCTATTCCAAGGACGTTCCTTATTCCTCCGGTAACCCTACCGGCTCAATGCCTGTGAACGTCGGTTCCATCCGCAACATCGGCTTCGAGGTTGCCCTGGACGGTAACATCATCAATACCAAGAACGTCAACTGGAGTTGGAACGCCAACGTCAGCCACTACAAGAACATCATCCTCAGCCTTGACGACAGCGTCGACCTCGAGAAGGGTATCCGCGGCTCCAACTTTATTTATAAGGTAGGCGGCTCCCTGTACGATGCTTACATGTACAAGTATGCAGGTGTAGACAAAGAGACCGGTCAGGCCCTCTACTGGAAGCACATCGACGAGGTTAAGGACGATGACGGCAACGTTACCACCGAGGCCTCCGACGAGACCACCGCTGTCTTCTCCGACGCTACCCGTTACGAGCTCGGCTCCGTTCTGCCCAAGCTCTACGGCGGTTTCGGCACCAGCCTCAACGCATACGGCTTCGACTTCTCCGTACAGTGCTCCTATCAGCTCGGCGGTAAGTACTATGACGGTAACTACCAGCAGCTTATGTGGACCCAGGCATCTGCAGGCCAGGCATGGCACAGGGATATCCTCAACGCCTGGACTCCCGAGAACACCGACACCGACATCCCTCGTATGGACGGTGACACCCAGGTTGCACAGAGCGCGGTCGACCGCTTCTTCGTAAGCTCCGACTACCTGAGCATCAACAACGTAACCCTCGGTTACACCCTGCCCAAGTCCCTCACCCAGAAGATCAAGATCGGTTCCCTCCGCTTCTATGTGGCAGGTGAGAACCTCGCAGTCTTCTCTGCACGCAAGGGTCTCGATCCTCGCAACGCATTCGGTCTGGGTTCCTTCACCATGGCCCAGGGTTCTTCTTCCTACGGCGCAATGCGCACCGTCACCGGCGGCGTCACGCTCACTTTCTAATTCTTAAATGATTACAGATATGAAACTGAATAAAATATTCTACGCTGTCATCATAGGCCTTGCCTTTGCTTCCTGCTCTAAGATTGATGAGGTAGCCCCCGAAGGAGGTACCCTTCTCGCATCCCAGGTCCAGGAAACCAACGCCATCATCCCTTCCCGTGCTGCTGCTTCTTTCAACGGTATGTTCACCGCTATCGGCCAGCCTTGCAAGATGTACAACACTCCGGACGACTGGGAATTCCTTATGATGCTCTTCTGCAACGACCTTGAAGGCGCCGACGCCCTCATCGCAGACAGCGGCTACAACTGGTTCTCCGTTTGCGGCGAGTATTCTTCCCGTAACAACACCTACCGTAACCCTGCCATCCGTTACAGGGCTCCTTATAATATGATCGGTGATGTTAACACCTTCCTGTCCGGCTTCGCCGAGGATGTGGACGATCCCTCAATCCTCAACATGATTGCCCAGGCTCGTGTTCTCCGCGCATACTCCTATATGATGCTGGCTCCCCAGTATCAGTTCGCTCCCCTTACCGATGTCAAGGCCGAGGGCAAGAAGGGTGCAGATCTTCCTTGCGTCCCTATCATCACCCCCGAGAAAGAAGGCTTCGACTTCACCAACAACCCCCGCGCTACCGTCAAGGAGGTTTATGACCTCGTACTTGAAGACCTCAACTACGCAACAGAGGCCCTTGCAGGTGCCACCCGTGCCTCCAAGCTCTATGTAGACGCCAATGTTGCATACGGTCTCCGCGCCCGCGTCAACCTGCTCCTCGGCAACTGGGATGCAGCATACAACGATGCAGTCAAGGCAGCTGAGGGTTATGAGCCCGCCTCCATCGCAGAGGTTTCCGTTCCTGCATTCTACGACATCAACGAGCACAACTGGATCTGGGGTTACGATATGGCAGACGGCTATCCCAACTACATTGCAAACAATGTACGCGGCAACGGTCTCTATGCCACCACCTCCAGCTGGCTCCGTTCTTTCTCCAACAACGGTTATGCCCCTGCTTGCCAGTGCTACACCTGCATCAACAAGCTCCTCTGGGACAAGATCCCTGCAACCGACGTCCGCAAGGGCTGGTGGGTTGACGATGAGCTCAATTCCCCGCTCCTCGCCGGTCTCGCATGGCCTGGCTTCGACGATGTTGCAAATGCCGACGACGGTGACAACAAGCTCGCCTTCCTCCCTTACACCAACGTTAAGTTCGGTGCTTTCTCCGTTGGTAACGTTATCAACGAGGAGGATATGCCTCTCATGCGCGTTGAGGAAATGATCCTCATCCAGGCTGAGGCAAAGGCCCACACCAACGCCGGTGAGGCTACCCAGATCCTTGAGAAATTTGTCAAGACCTACCGTGATCCTTCCTACTCCGCATCTGCCGGCGGCCGCAGCCTCCTCGACGAGATCTGGTTCCAGCGCCGCGTTGAGCTCTGGGGTGAGGGCTTCGGTGTGTTCGACAACCTCCGTCTGGACAAGCCTATCGTCCGTTCCCACGGTGCTGGTACTTCCAACATCGCAGACGCTTTCCGCTTCAATCTTGATTCCCAGGATCCTTGGCTCAGGATGCGTTTCCCTCAGGGTGAAATGAACACCAACTTCGGTATCGAAGACAACCAGGGCGGCGTACAGCCTGTTATCGACCAGAATCCCGGTCTTCGTGACGGTGTTACCGACTAATTAAATGCAGATGAATATGAAAAAGTTTTTCAATATACTCTCACTTGTTGCAGCAGCCTCCCTTGCAGTGATTTCCTGCGTGGAAGAGAAATTGCCGCATGAGATGGGCGGCCCCGAAGTGGATGGATGCTACGGCGTTTATTTCCCCACCCAGGAGGCTTCCGGCAGCCATGTCTTCAATCCTACCCAGGATCCCGTCATCGACATTACCGTCGCCCGTACCAACACCAAGGGAGCCATTACCGTTCCTGTGGTAGCTACATTCTCCGAGGATGGTATCTTCAAACCCAGCGAAGTCAAGTTCGCAGACGGCCAGAAAGAGACCACTCTTTCCGTACGCTTCGACAGCGCCAAGGAAGGCGTCAACTATGCCGCCCACTTTGTGGTGACCGATCCTCAGTATGCTTCTCTCTACAACGCCAACCCTATCGGCCTCGATTTCGACATCCTGCGTGTTGAGATGAAGGACTTCCTCAACCCTGTTACCGGCGAGCGTGCAGTCATCACCCTCAACGAGGGATGGTGGGGCGAGGTTCACCAGGCCAGGATGCAGTACTACGAGGTTGATGGCATCCGCACTTGCGAATTCATCAGCATCGAGGACGGCGGTATCTGGGGAGATAGCGTGAATGCAAGCCTTAAGTTCACCTGGTACACCAAGAACAACAACGAGGCAGGATACAACTTCCTCGAGGTCCCCAAGCAGTACTTCGGTTTCGACTACGACGGTTGGGGATCCAAGCCTGAGAGCGAGGCTACCTATCCTATCTACGTATACGATTATCCTTGGTATTGGGTTGAGCGTGGTTACGCCTGGGGCTCAGAAGGCATGGGTGCCGACTGGATGGAAGAAGCTGTCAATAACGGCCAGATCGATGGAAAATACCCTGTTGGCTACTATGATGGCAACGGCGGTTGGTATTTCAACCTCCGTTACTACATCCCCGGCCTGGGTGGCTTCTCACCGAATCCTTACGAATTCGTAGCTATTGCCGACGGCTTCACCCGCGTGGATTACTCCCTCGCACTCGAGACCGACTATACCTTTGACGGTGTAACTCCTATCTATATCGAGGCTGGTGCCGACGTAGAAAGCGTCAAGTACGCTGTCTATGAAGGTGAGCTCACCGCTACCCAGGTCGGCAACAAGGCCGCTGCAATCGCAGACGGTACCGACGCTTCCGATGTCGTAAGTGAGTTCGAGGCCGACGACGAGACCGGCAAGAAGTATGCTGGCCTGTACGTAGCTCCCGAGACCACCGGAACCTACACCTTCGTTGCAGTTGCATACGATGCAGCCGGCAAGGTGCAGAACAGCGGCAGCATCAACTTCCGCCACGTTGCAGAAGGCGACCTGGAAGATCACGAGGTTGACTTCTATGTGTTCGCAGAAGACACTCCTGCCCGTTACGAGAACTGCCACGATTACGACTCCTTCGCATACTGCATTGCAGGTCACGACCTTACCGAGGTACACGTTGCCATCCTCAAGTTCGACGATGTGCTTAAGGACGTAGACGGTGCTTTCAATTCTGTCAAGACCACTGCATCCTATGCAGTTTCCGACGCTGTGCTGGCACAGATCAATGCAGAAGGTGGTTTCTACACCGCTGCCATGAATCAGCCTGCCGCCACCGACCTCGTCATCATCGTATGGGCAACCAACGGCGATATGGACGGCTGGGACTACGACATGTATACCACCGCCAACCTGCCTTACGTATTCAGCAAGAACCTTGGCAAGGGAACCCTCACCGACGGATTCCTTCTCCCTCTGTTCGGCATGGATGACGTAACCGTCGCTTGCGATGTGTATGAGGAAGAGAATAACGCTGGCATCTACATGGTAACCGGCTTCCAGCTTGAGCTCTGCGCCAAGTTCTATGAGTGCGATCCTTCAGAGATCGCCGACTATGAGGGAGAAGACGGCAACTGGTACAATGCAGAGATCGTTGTTGACGCTTCCGATCCCGCAGCCGTTCACATCGGTGAGCAGGCATACGGTATCTATGTCAATGAAGATTATGGTTATGTCTACATCGACAGTGAGGCTACCGGCACACTCGAGAATGGTGTAATCACCTTCCCTGCCCGCAACATGTATGTTGGTCTTAGCGCAGCCGGTTGGTATTACGGTAACAAGAACGGCACCTTCGCCATTACTCTCCCTGCAGCCGCAAGTGCTCCTGCTCTGAGTGCTCCTGCTACCGGCAAGTACACCAAGACCAACTTTGTCCTGACTGATCCTCAGGCCTGGAACAGGCCCGCAGTTAAGTTCGAGCGCGATCCCAAGCCCGTCAAGGTAGAAGCTACCGTTTCCAACGCCCGCAAAGCGAGCGTCAACAACGACAGCAAACCTCAGGTCAAGCGCCTCAGCAGCAACAGGTAATCTTTGCTTCTGATTAACAATACACTTGAGACCCGGCGCGCAAGTGCCGGGCCTCTTGTATACAAATAATTATTAAGAATGAGACACTCGTTTTTGAAAACTTCCGCTTCGCTCCATCCCTCCCACGCCAGTAGGCGCGGGCCCCTCCCGTTCACGTGGCCACGGGCGGCCACGGTTTTCAAAAACGAGTGTCACATTCTTAGTAGTTTTTTAAGCGTTTTTCTCCTTTTCTTTATAACGTCATGTAAATCAGTTAGTTTTACAGACAGTAAGGACTATCCTCCAATCGTACCCGATTGTATTGGGGTTACGGTGCCGGAGGGATTGCCGCAGCTTGTGTTTGAGATGGCGGACGGCAGGCCGTTCAAGGTCGAGACCAGCAGAGTGGCGGATACTGTTTTCTACAGCGTCCGTGCCTGGGACAGGAAGACCGGCAGGGGAGTGAGGTACGCTGCTTTCCCGGTGTACGTGTCTGCAGATCCTATAGACCCGTATGTCGCTTACAGACTCATAGAGCCCTCGTACGAAGGCTGGAAAGAGATGGGCCTGTATTACAGGGAGCTGGCTTCTTATAAAGAGAAGGCGATTATTGTAAACAAGTCTTTGGCAGGCGGATGCGTCAACTGCCACAATTTCCAGGGCGGAGACCCGTCCAACCTCATTTTCCACGCACGCGGAGCCGGCGGCGGAACCGTCTTTGCCAAAGACGGCAATGCCCGCATCATTAACCTCACCACGGTCGGCCCCCATAAGCAGGGCGTTTATCCTGCGTGGCATCCCGGAGGGCGCTATGTGGCGTTCTCTTCCAATTCAACCCAGCAGTGCTTCCCGGTAGCGGGCAGCCAGCAGATAGAAGTGTACGACAATCGTTCGGACATCATCCTTATGGACCTTCAGACCGATTCCGTCTATGCCTGGCAGCCCCTTTGCGAAGACACCCGTATGGAAACCTTCCCCGCCTGGGATGCGGGGGGAAACACCCTTTACTACTGCGTCGCAGACAGTGTTTCCAACGTGGTGGAAAGCCGCGGGCGCATCCATTACGCCCTTGGTGCAGTAGATTTTGCAGACGGTACCTTTGTGGGCGAGCCCCGCACCGTCTGGCAGTCGGACAGCCTGTCTGTCTCTTTCCCGAGGATAAACGGCAAGTGGCTCCTGTTTACGGGCGCCGCTTACGCTACCTTCCCCATCTGGCACCGCGAGGCCGATCTGTATCTGATGGACCTTCAGAACGGTACCGTAGTGCCCGCATCCGAGCTTAACAGCCCGGATACTGAGAGTTACCACTCCTGGTCTTCCAACGGCAAGTGGGTGGTATTCAGCAGCCGCCGTCTGGACGGCCGCTATACGCGCCTCTTCATCGCCCATTTTGACGGAGAGGGCAATTTTGGCAAGCCTTTCCTCCTGCCTCAGAAGAGTTATGAGCATAACGTGCTGAGGCTCAAATCATATAACGTTCCGGAATTCGTATGCGGCCAGCCGCTCAACTACGACAGGCAAGTCTCCAAACTCTTTGCAGAATGAAAAAGGCCATAGCTCCTATACTGATGTTTGCAACAGTGCTGCTGGCTAGCCTGCTGTGTATGCGTTATACCTTTGTGTGTCAGGAGTATGAGGGCCTTTTCCTCAACACTCCGGACTGGTGGGCAAGGGCATGGGCGCAGCAGCTGCCCGTCTCCGGAATAATCTCGGATTTCCTTACCCAGTTCTACAGGGACCCGTTGTACGGCGCCATCATCACTGCCGTGCTGATTACCGGCGTATTCCTTTTGCTGCGGGGCATCCTTTGCCGGTTCGGACTGTCCGGCAATGCCATTGCGGCGTTTGCATCCGGTGCGCTGTGGGTATTTGTGGCTCACTCGTCCACTTCCAAGCCTGCGGTATTCGTATTGTTGCTTATGGCTGCCGCATGGCTGCTCAGCCTGCTATTTAAAATAAAGCAGCTTAGGAAGGAGCGCAAAGCGGATTTGCCGCTATCCAGCGTAATGCTGGTTGCTGCCGCGGCATGCGTGGTCCTGAGCCCCGCAGTTATGCGTGCAGAGAACTTCAACCGCGTCAAGGTAGATGCCCTGTACGGCATTTGGGACGACCTTTTAGCGACCGTTCCCCCAGAGGAGGCGGAAAAGAACGCGGAGCTCACTCCTTTTGCCCTCCTTGCCCTTTCCGGCAAGGGAGAGCTCGGAGACAAGATGTTCACCTACCCCGTCTTTGAGCAGAACGACCTCGACATGGAGGCTTACGACGGCAAGGGAGAGTATTACACCAGCCTGCTTTTCAAGGCCTGCCTGTATCAGTATCTTGGCTGCTACAACGAGGCCATCCACAATTACTTCCAATGGTCCACCCAGCTGCGTCAGGGCACGAGCTTCGTCGTCCTGCGCCGTCTGGCGGAATTGTATTGCCTGCAGGGCAATTACGACCTTATGGAGAAATACTGCCGCATACTGGACAAGAGCCTGCTCAACGGTGCTTACGTGCGGCATTTCCGGGCTATGGCCACCAAAGGAACGGCCCAGCAACCCACTTCCGTGCAAGACCGTGCCGCAATGCCGGTCATATCGCACGACCCGCTTTACAACCTCGTGCTGCTGCAGTCTTCCGGCTTCGATACCAGAATGTCGGCAGACCGTATGCTCTGCACCCTCATACTCAAGAAAGATTTTATCCGCTTTGGTTCCATAATGGAGGTGCTGGCTCCCGCCTACGAGCACATCCCCCTTCATTTCCAGGAGGTTATGGTATTTGCCGGGCTCAGGTCGTTTGATGTGGACGCCGCCGTGGTGGAACGCTATTCCGCGTTCGTGTCCGACATGATGGACATGCCTCAGGAGCGTCTGTTCCAACTATATAAGGGAAGCGCATTCCCCTTCCTTTTTTCTGAATGATGAGAAGATTACTGTTTCTGATACCTTTTCTGGCCCTGGGCTTTTCCGCAGCGGCGCAACAGCGGCCAGAAATTATTGAATTCCAGAAGCTTGCAGGCTCCGGCTCCACGCTGGTGCGCGGAGAGCAGGCAGAATGGTACGGATTCCCGGCAAACGGTACGCCGTATTGGATATCGCCGGAATTCTTTACTGCAACCATCGATGTGCAGGGGCGCGTCTATTACGATGTAACCGTAAACATAGATGCAGTTACCCAGCGTGCTCTCGTACGCGTGCCCGGCAGTCAGATGTCTGTTTCTATCATGCCTTCACGCGTGCGCCGCATAGAATCCGACGGACTTCTGTTTGTGGGCATGGGGCCCGACGGTCTTCTGCCTGAGGGCTTCTATCAGGTATTCGGTAACGGCCCGGAGAAGGTATACAAGGCCGTGCACAAGGTGCTGTCTTCTTCTACAGACAACGTAAACGGCGCTACCATAGGCTATTACGACGAGCACTACCGTTACGACGTCACCCGGTACTTCAAGCTTCGTACGGAGTACTGGTTCTGCGACGCCGATGGCGCTCTTTCCCGCGTGCGCGGCAAAAATGCGTTGCTGGGCAAATTCGGCAGCCGCAAGAAAGAGCTGCGCAAGCAGGCTGCTGCGTATGCCATAGACCGCCTGCCGTTCGACCAGTATTGCAAAGCCCTCTTAGAACTTGCCCAAAGATGAAAAAGATCGTAACGCTTTTCTTTCTGCTGGCAAGTCTGAACCTTGCAGCACAGGAGACTCTGGAAGTCAAGAGAGTGAGCCTGGATTCCCTGGTGAGCTTCCTCAACAAGGAGTTCCCGCAGGATTTCTATTCCGTGCGATATGAAGAGGAGCAGGCGACTTTCAGCGTACGCGCGTCCAGGGACGAATTCCTCAAACAGGCCTTCGAGGCTCTGCGCCTGAAAGGCTACAGGGTAAGCTCTTACGGCAACGCCCGCTTTATCCTTCACGGCAAGACTGTCTTTACGGACCTCCCGACGGGATACTTCGACAGCCAGGGAGCCGCAAACGACGGCAGCCTGGACCAGTATCTCTCCGAGCAGAGCGCCATCGCAACCTTCCAGAACAAGGTTTACGAGATAGGCGACCCCGGCGCCAAGACCTCCGGCTCCGCCTACCTCAGCGGTCACGTGCGCGACGTTTCCTCCGGCGAGCCGCTCTCAGGCGTGTCTGTATACGACGAGAAATCAGGCATTTACACAGTTACGGACGCAGACGGCTTCTACCGTGTGGCCATCCCCGTGGGAGACAGCCACCTGAGCCTCAGCGGCTACTCGCTGGAAGACCTCCACCTTACGCTCAAGATCTGGGACGACGGCAGCCTGGATGTGGTGATGAAAGAAAAAGTCACCGCCCTCACCGGCTCCGTGGTCTCCGCAGACGCGGTATCCCGCCATCGCGACGCCAAAATGGGCATCGAGCGCGTGAGGATGGACGTCATCAAGAAAATCCCCACCGCGTTTGGCGAGGGAGACATAATCAAGGCCGTGCTTACGCTTCCCGGAGTCAAGTCCGTGGGCGAGGCCTCCGGCGGCTTCAACGTGCGCGGCGGTTCCACAGACCAGAACCTCATCCTGTTCAACGACGGCGTCATATACAACCCCACGCACCTCTTCGGCATCTTCTCCGCTTTCAACTCGGACGTCATAAGCGAGGTGGAGCTTTACAAGAGCACCATCCCCGCAGAGTTCGGCGGCCGCATATCGTCCGTGCTGGACGTCCGCGGGCGCGAGGGCAACTCCAAGAAAATATCCGGCTCGCTCGGCGTGGGCCTGCTTACCGGGCACTTCCACCTCGAGGGCCCTATCGTAAAGGACCGTACCACCTTCATCATAGGCGGGCGTACGACTTATTCCAACTGGCTGCTCAACCTCATGCCGGAGAACAGCAACTACCACGGCGGCAAGGCCTCGTTCAGCGATGTAAACGCCTCCGTGACGCATAAGATCAACGCCGCCAACTCCATCCAGGCGTCGGCATACTGGTCCAGGGACGGTTTTTCCTTCGACAGGGATACATCCTTCCGCTATTCCAACCTGAACGCCGCGCTCAAGTGGCGCAGCCGCCTGGGAAGCCGCCTCAACCTCATAGCCACCGCCGGCTACGACAGCTACGGCGCCACCTTTACCAACGACTTCAACGAGTGGTCCGGCTACGCAATCAACACGGCCATCAAGGACGTCTTTGCCAAGGCTACCTTCCGCTATGCGGTTTCCGATGCGCACAACATCTCCTTCGGCCTGTCCGCCATGATGTACGCCCTGGAGCCCGGTGCCATCGAGGGTTTGAACGGCAATACGTATATAATGCCCCGCAAGCTGGATACTCAGAAAGCCGTGGAACCGGCACTGTTCATAAGCGACAGCTGGAACGTCACGCCCAAGCTTGTGCTCGAGGGTGGTGTGCGCCTGGGAAGTCTGGTGGCCCTGGAGCCCGTCAAGTTCTACGCCTACCCGGAGGTGCGCATCAGCGGCAAGTATTCGTTCCTCGACAACCTGTCAGTCAAGGCCGGGTTCAATACGATGAGCCAGTATATCCACCTGATTACCAATACGTCGTCCATATCGCCCATAGATACCTGGCAGCTCAGCAACGCCAGGATACGTCCCCAGACGGGCTGGCAGGCCGCCGCAGGTCTGTACTGGACCATAGGTGGCTCGCTGGACCTGTCTTTGGAACCTTACTACAAGCAAATGGAGCACTACCTGGACTACAAGTCCGGCGCGATGCTCATGATGAACGAGAATCTTGCCGACGACCTTGTGGAGACCAACGGCAAGGCATACGGCATCGAGTTCATGGCAAAGAAGACCTCCGGCAAGCTTACCGGCTGGGTATCTTACACATACGCCCGAACCCAACTGCGCGAGACCCAGGACCGGGGAGTGGAAACCATCAACGGAGGCGACTGGTACAACGCCCCGCATGACAAGCCGCACGAGGTCAAGCTGGTGGGCAATTACAAGTTCACCCACCGCTACTCGCTGTCCGTCAATCTGGACTATTCTACGGGCCGTCCCGTAACGCTGCCCGTGGGCTACTATTATTACGGCGGAGGCAAGCGCCTTGCCTATTCCAGCCGCAACAACTACAGGATCCCGGACTACTTCCGTCTGGACCTGGCAATGAACATCGAGCCGGGGCACTACCTGCGCCAGCTGACGCATATGTCCTGGACCATAGGCGTTTACAACGTCACGGGACGCAAGAACGCCTACTCCGTGTTCTATTCTGCAGACGAGGCGGGCAACATCTCCGGAAAGATGCTTTCCGTGTTTGCCTATCCCATCCCCTATGTTAACCTTAATCTGAAGTTCTGATGGCTGTAAGACATATTTTTTGCTCCGCGGCCATTGCCGCACTGATGCTGACTTCCTGCATATATCCCTTCGATCCCGGGCTCGAGACTACCGACAGCCGCATTGTGGTGGAGGGGGCCATAAGCATAGGTGGAACGAGTACCTTCAATTTCTCCCGCGTGATTCCGTTTACATCTGCGGAGTACAACCCTCCGGCAATGGAGATGACCGGTTATATAGAGGGCGAAGACGGAACCAGGATAGCTCCTATCCCGATGTATCAGGATGAGGATTCTGGCGATGGCTATAGCTATTTTTGGACGAAGAACAGCTATAAGGACGTTTTCAGTAACCCCTACGTTCCGGAGTGGATGCTCAGATTCGACACTCCCGCCACGTTGCCCGACCAGCGCTACAGGGTGCATTTTGAAGAGAAGGTTACGGGTGCCGTGTACGAGTCGGACTGGCTGGACGTGTGCGCACAGCCGGTGATAGACGACCTCCGCTATATCTTCGACTACGACCGCAACGAGCTTAACGTGGCCCTCAGCATGCACTGCAACGGCCATCAGCATTTCCGCTGGCACTACGACGAGACCTGGGAGTATCACTCCGACCTTTATGCCTCTTATTATCTGGATCCGGACCTGCTGTTCGACGAGAACGGACAATACCAGCCGGAAAAGGCTCTTATAAAGTTCTCCAGCCCCCACAACAACTACTATTGCTGGAAGGCGGAACAGTCTCCGGATGTAAAGATCTTTTCCACCGCAGACCAGGTTGAAGACAAATTCACCGACCTCGAATTCCACCGGGTGTCCAGAAGCAACGATAAGCTACAGATTCTCTACAGGCTTACCGTTCACCTGGAGGCGATAAGCGAGGAGGCCTACCTCTACTGGAACAACATAGACCAGAACACCAACAACCAGGGTTCCATCTTTGCTCCCATTCCCAGCCAGATGGCAGGCAACATACATTGCATCACAGACCCGGATGCAGAGGTTATAGGTTATGTGAACGCTTCCCGCGAGGCGGTTGGGATAATGTATTACAACAACGTGCAGGAGGGATTTTATAACGGCCGATCCACAGACTGGAACATCGTAAAGGTGGAGGAGTTCTACGACCCGTACGATTTCGTTTTCTGGTACGCCAGGGGGTACCTGCCCTATACTTTCGTTCCGGCAAACATGAGCGATACCGGCCAGGATACATACATGTGGTCTCCTGCGCGCTGCGTTGACTGCCGCCGTGCAGGAGGAACCAAGAACAGGCCCGCAGACTGGCCCAACAACGACTATTAGTATGAAAAGGATACTGTCAATCATATTCGTCCTGGCGCTTGTGGCCCAGGCGGCGGCCGGCCAGGAACGCATCCGCGAGCGCGTGTACGTTGCTACGGACCGCGACGTGTACGTGGCCGGAGACCGTGTATGGATGTCTGCCTGGTGCGTAGACGCCTCTACCGGCAGGCTTTCCGATTTCAGCCGCATAGCTTATGTTGAGGTGAGTTCCGCAGATGGAACCGTACAGACCGCCAAACTCGCGCTGGACGGCGGACGCGGCGCCGCCTGCCTCACGCTTCCCAACACCCTCGTCACCGGCAATTACCGCCTGGTGGCCTACACCGTGCTCGGTTCGTCGGAAGAGGATGCAGACCTTGCCGTGGGCGCCCGCACCATCTCTGTGTTCAACACCTTTACAACGGAGCGCGCAGAAGGGGGAGTGACGGTGGTGGAAAGCGCCCCCGAGGCCCCTGTGCGCCATTCCTGCGGCTCACTCGCAGTCGAGCCCGACGGCGCCCTTGGCGTCAAGATAACCAACAACGGCAGCACGGCGGCCCGCTTCTGCCTTTCCGTACGCAACGCAGACGGCATCCCGGCTCCGGAGAGTTGCGGCATAGAAGAATTCGCATCGGCCCTTAAGGGTCTGCCCGCAGCCGGCGGCTTCCGCACCATAGCCTCCGAGTACGAAGGAGAGATAATCCGCGCCCGTGTTACCGGCACCGACGCCTCCGGCATCAAGGCGCTCGAGGGCAAATACGCCTTCATCTCATCGCCTGGCGACGGCTCCAACGTCTACACCAGCGCGCTGGATGCCGACGGCACCGCAACGTTCTACACCACAAATATTTACGGCGACCAGGACATGTTCCTCGAGATAGAGGGCGTAAACCGCGGCAACATCTGCCACCTGGAGATCCAGCGTCCGTTCCTCAACCTTCCCGCCGGAGACATCCCTGCGCTGGCGCTCTGCAGCAGCTATGTCGAGGCCCTGCGCACCCGCTCCCTCGGGATGCAGCTGGAACGCAATTTCGACGACGAAATCCTCTACACGCCGCTGCCCCGCATCGAGGGCCAGGTATTCGACAGCAAGCGCTGCAAGCAGTACATCCTGGACGATTATACCCGCTTCCCGGTTATGGAGGAGCTCTTTACCGAGTTCATAGACGAGATACGCATCCGCAAGGTAGACAAGGAGCGACAGCTTCAGGTGTGCGCCACAGACGCCCTTGGGAATTCCTACTACCCGCAGGGCACCGCGCTGGTGCTGCTGGACGGCGTACCCGTGCTGAACCACGAGAAGATACTTTCCTACGACCCTCTGCTGGTGCAGCGCATAGATGTGTATCAGGATGCTTATTTCCTGGGCATCAGGAGCTTCCGTGGCGTGGTCAACTTTGTAACCTACAAGGGGACCCTGCCTTCCATGCAGTTTGAAGACAATGTGCGTATAGTGTCTTTCCAGGGCTGTTCGCTCCCTATGTCCTATACCTGCGAGGGCGTGGGCAAGGGCTATCCGGACTATCGCCAGACCATCTGGTGGCATCCGCTGCTGGAGCTCGCTCCCGGAGAGTCCAGGACTATAAAATGCAAGGCTCCGGATTACTCCGGAACCTTTGAAGCTGTGGCCGAGGGCCTTACGGAAAGCGGCGAGCCGCTGTCTCAGGCCTGCCTTATTTCCTCTATGTAAGCGTTTATCCTCGCGAGCTCGCGGGGGATGCGTATGTGCTGCGGGCAGTGCGACGTGCATTTGCCGCAGCTTATGCAGTGGTCTGCCTGACGGGCGGACTCTACGGCCTTGTTGTATTCTGCCAGATAGCGCTTGCGGGCGCGGTCGAAGTCTTTCTGGCCGTGGGTCTTGACGTAGGTCTCGTCTATTACGCTCTTGTCGTAGAACCTGAACACCCCGGGAATGTTGATGCCGTAGGGGCAGGGCATGCAGTACTGGCAGCCTGTGCAGCCCACGAGAGGGAAGTCGGCGGCCTCTTCCGCAATCTCTTCCAGAAGCTCGAACTCGCTGTCGGTCAGAGGTTTGAAGTGAGTGTAGGTGTCCAGGTTGTCTTCCAGGTGCTCCATGTAGGTCATGCCGCTGAGCGCCACCATTACCTTGGGGAAGCTGCCGCAGAAGCGGAACGCCCAGGAAGATACGCTCTTGTCCGGTTCGATGGCCTTGAGCTTGGCCGTCGGCCCGCTGGTGAGGCTGGCAAGGCCGCCGCCGCGCAGGGGCTCCATGATAACCACGGGGATGTCCCGTGCCGCGAGCTCTTCGTACAGGTATTTGGCGTTAGTGTTGCGGCCTCCGGCATGAGTCCAGTCAAGGTAGTTCATCTGGATCTGCACAAAGTCCCAGTGGTATTTGGGGTGGAGCTCCATCATGGAATCGAACCCGGCCTGTTGGCTGTGTATTGAGAAGCCGAGGTTGCGGATATGCCCTAGCTCGCGCTCCCTGAGCAGGAAGTCCATGATGCCCGTATCTTCAAAGCGTGCCTTGAAATCGTCTGCGCTGCCTATGGAGTGGAGGAGGTAGTAGTCTATATAATCTGTGTTGAAAATCTTGAGCGAGCGGCGGTACATCAGCACCGAGTTGTCGTAGCTGGCGTCTGAGAAGTTGGACAGTTTGGTTGCCAGCAGCCAGCTCTCGCGCGGGTAGCGGCTGAGGGCCTCGGCCGTGGCGCGCTCGGAGTCTCCCTGAAGGTACACGGGGGAGGTGTCGTAGTAGTTGACGCCGTTGGCCATTGCCTTGTCTACCAGCTCGTTGACCTTTGCCTGGTCAATGCGGTCCTGGCCGTTCTCGTCTTTGACCATGGGCCAGCGCATGCAGCCGTAACCCAGCACGCCTATGCCGGGGTAGTGCTGGAGCATCTGGCCGTCGGTCTCCAGCGGACGGTCTTGTGCGGAGGGTTCCGATGTGCCTTTGGGGGCGCAGGCCGCCAGCGCCGTTGTGGCTGCAATGGCGCCCGATGTTCGTAAGAATTCTCTTCTGTCCATAGCTTACTTGGTGATATGTGTTTGCAGGCCCTTTACTGTTATTGCGCTGACCGGCCGCACCGGGCAGAGATACTCGCATTTGCCGCAACCTATGCACTGTTCTTCCGATACGGCGGGGCGGCGGTGGCCGTCTTCCGTGTCTACCATAAGGATGGCGCCGGAAGGGCAGTGGCGGGCGCAGGCGCCGCATCTTTCCTCTCCCGTGGCGGCAAGGCAGAGCTCGGGATCTACCGATGCGGTGCCGATGCGGATGACGGTTTTTTCTTCACGTGATACCGGAACGATGGCCCCGGCGGGGCAGACCTCGCTGCAGGCGGTGCATTCTGGGCGGCAGAAGCCGTTCTCGTAGCCCATCTGCGGCTGAAGGAAATGATCCAGGTCTGTTGATGTGCGCAGCACTCCGTTGGGGCAGTGGGCGATGCAGAGCTGGCACGCGGTACACTTGTCGTAGAAGTTATCTACGCTCCCGGCCCCCGGCGGCACCAGCCTCGGCTCCCTTGGCAGCGCCTTCTTGGCCTCGAGCGGCGCCAATCCTCCGTCCAGCTTCATATTCTGCGCGCCCGCCGCTATTCCCGTTCCCACCAGCAGTGCCGCAGTGGCAATAAACTGCCTGCGGGAGGAATCCTTGGGTGCTCCCCCCCGTTCACATGGCCACGGGCGGCCATGGTTTCCGGAGACAACTCCGGCCTCCGCTCCATCCGAAACAGCACCATTTCCGATCCGTCCGAAGGTTATGCCTCCCTGTTTGCAAGCACCGATGCAGTCGAAGCAATCGATGCAGCGGGAGCGGTCTATCTTGACGGTACCCTCCTCTATGCAGGAGGCCTTGCAGGCGCGGGAGCAGGCGCCGCATTTGACGCATTTGCCGGTGTCGAACCTGATGCCGAAGACCTGATACCTGGCAACGCTGCCGAGGAGCGTACCCACGGGGCAGATGACGTTGCACCAGGCGCGCCCCCACAGCCACGCGCAAAGCACCACCAGAACAAAGGTGACGCCGGCGGCGATCAGCAGGGGAGCGGGCCCGCCGCCCACTATGCTGCGCACCATGCGCCCGTAGGCGCTATACGGCCCCAGCAGGGCTACGACTATCTGCAGGTCCACGATTATTGCGGCAATCACCAGGGCCAGCACCGGATAGCGCACCCACCTGCGCTCCTTGTTGAACTTGAAGCGTTTGCGCACGGCCTTCCATTTTGGGAAGATCTTGCCGAGCGTGCGGCGGAGCCAGATGACGATGTCCTGCATCACGCCCAGAGGGCAGATGACGGAGCAGTAGATGCGGCCGACAAGCAGCGTGAGCAGCAGGATGCCGAGCACTACGGCTATGTTGCCGAGGGTGGCGCCGCCGAGCAGGCGCATTGTGGCGGGAAGCAGCTGGAGCTTGGCCGTCCAGCCCCACCATTGGTGCCCTAACCCAATGAACAGCAGCGTTATGCCAACAAAGAACAACGCGGCGAGGGCGATTCTGATTTTGCGTAACATAATATCGCAAAGATAAAAAAAATTGTTATCTTTGCATTGTGGTTAGAGAGTTCTGTCCTGTGACAGGACTCCTTTTTAGTTGACTTTATTAACAAGTATGGCAGAAGTACATTACGTGAGCCAGGAAGGGCTCGACAAACTAAAGAAAGACTTGGCCGAGGCAATCGCCCAACGGCCTGTAATTGCGGCAGCGATTGCCGAGGCCAGGGAGAAAGGCGACCTGTCCGAGAACGCAGAATACGAATCGGCCCGCGAGGCTCAGGGCCTGCTTGAGCTCAAGATAGCCAAGCTCCAGAACACCATAACCAACGCAAAGGTCATAGATTCCTCCATGCTCAACGCAGAGACCGTGCAGATGCTCACCACCGTAAAAGTAAAGAATCTCGGCAACGGTGCAGAAATGACCTTCACCATAGTAGGCCAGTCCGAGGCAGACTTCTCCAAGGGCCGCCTTGCCGCCACCACGCCCATCGCCAAGGCCCTCATCGGCCACGCCAAAGGAGAGACCGTAGAGGCCCACGTGCCCTCCGGAGTCATGAAGTTCAAGATTCTAGACATATCGCTATGACGATTTTCACCCGTATTGCCAAGGGAGAGATCCCTTCATACAAAGTGGCGGAGGACGATCAGTTCTACGCCTTTTTGGACATCAGCCCCCTCGCTGCCGGGCACACCCTCGTCATCCCCAAGAATGTGGAGGATGATTATATCTTCAACCTGGACGGGCAGACCTACGCCGGCCTTTGGGCATTCGCCCGCAAGGTTGCCGTGGCGCTCAAGGCCGCCGTGCCCTGCAAGAGGGTGGGAGTTGCCGTGCTCGGAATGGAGGTGCCCCACACCCACATCCACCTTGTGCCCCTGCAGACGGAGGGAGACCTCGACTTCCGCAAGAAGCGTCCCGTCATCGGTCCGGAAGAAATGGCACGCATAGCATCATCCATCCTTGCCGAGTATGAGAAACTTTAGCATCGCCGCGCTCGCAGCGCTTCTGCTTGCCGCCTGCACCTCCGGCGCCCGCATAGACATCTCCGTACCGGACGCACCGGGCTCGCAGCTCGTCGTACGCAAGCTCAACGTCAATACCTGGGAGCTGCTGGACACCGTCCGCACCAACGCCAAGGGCCACGTAAGCTATAAGGTAGAGGTGGCCAAGGGGCAGCCCGAGTTCGTATATGTCTTCTATAAGGATACCCGCATCGCATCCCTCCTGCTCGAGGCCGGAGACGCCGTGTCTGTAGAGGCAGACACCCTTGGCAAATATCAGGTCGCAGGCTCGCCGGAATCGGAGAAACTCGCGCAGGTAGATGCCTCCGCCAGCCGCTTCGGCACGGCAATGAGCGCGTCGTCAGACCCTGCGGAGCTGTCCCGCACCTACATTGCCTATTATAGGGATTGCGTCAAGTATGTGCTTGAGAATCAGCGTTCCCTGACTGTCATCCCCGTTCTCTTCCAGCAGCTGGACGAGAATACGCCCCTGTTCAACCAGTACACAGACGCCATCCTCTTCCGCAAGGCGGCAGACACCCTGGCCACCGTTTATCCCGAGTCCCGCTACGTCAAGGCTCTGGACAAGGAGGCCTCGCGCCGCGAGCATGTGCTCAAGCTCAACAGCCTGGTGAATATGGCGGAAGAGAAGGGCTATCCCGACCTTTCCCTCCCAGGCACGGACGGCAAGCCCGTAACGCTCTCGGAGCTGGACGCAAAAGCAATGCTTGTGCATTTCTGGGATTCCTCAGACGCTGCCCAGAAGATGTTCAACCTCGACGTGCTCCTTCCCCTTTGGCAGAAGTGGCACGCCCGCGGCTTCCAAATCTACGCCATAGACCTGTGCTCAGACAAAGCGGTCTGGGCATCAGTGGTGCGCGCACAGGAACTCCCGTGGATAAACGTCAACGGCGGCCTTGGCAACATACAGGCAGCCTCTCTGTACAACGTATCCGGCACCCCCACATCCTTCCTCCTGATAGACGGCTCCCTCAGCTCTGCCGCCATCAGCAGTTCCGCCCTGGAAAAAGAACTCGCCAAGGCCCTGTAAGCAGGGCCCTCGGCAGATGATATCCGGCTCCGTGCTCAAAACAGCCTTGTTTTTAGCACGGAGCCGGTAAGTTGAGACAGTTTCTGCCACAAGTTGAGACGGTTTTTGAGCCGCTCGCGTAATTGGTTGATAATCAATACACTAATATAATAAAAAAAACTATGCTGATTGCAGCTATGCTTTGTTTCGCTGTAGTGTCCTATGCACAGGACATAATTGATGTTACAATAGTCGAGCAAAACCTGTGGATGATCTGAACCCTCGTTCTCCATCCGTAGTTCCGATTACAGCTTGTGTTATCTACAACACCATTTATCTATCATTTGACAGCAATCTTGGTTGTGTTGATGTAGTTCTTGAAGAAGCATTTGAAGGCAAGCCGTTTATAACAATCTTCTTTCTGGGGTAGGGACTTACTATTCTTCTGACGAGTTTAACACTTTTATTGCTCCTTACAGCGCTTTTTATTAATGTATTAATGATTACAAGCAAAGAATTGTTAATTAATTGTTTATATTTGCAACTATATGAAATGGTTTTTATTTGCTCTTACCATTGTGCTATTGAGCCTTCAGGGCTGCACTGGAAGTCTGAAGACAGGCAGTATTCAAACGAAAGCAGGCGATGCCGGCGACGTGGGTGAAGAGAGTCTTCAAACCTGCTATTATATCTTGAAGAGCAGTGCCGGTTTTCCGGAGTCATCCACCTGCTTCAGCCCTAACATGTCCGACCTTAAAGCCAATCATGCCCAACTTGTTATAACCGAAGAGAAAGAGGGGACTGTAAGTCTTGAGGTGGAATATGGTTTTGAGAATATGTATGGGAAAGACACCCACACTTTCTGCATGAGTCTGGAGAATGTCGGATGCGTCAAGGTAGAAGATAAATACATATTCGACGCTTACGACCTGTCAGGAGTCTGCACGGCAGATGGACATGCGGCAGATTATAACAATGTCTCTGTGAGCGGCAGTATTTCAGATGGCGATTCCAGCCTTTATTTTGAGGGTGTGGTCAATGGCTATCCTTTTGCCTTGTCTGTTTCTTCTGTTTCTACCGACGCCGCAGCTTTCACCTCAGACTTCCTTGACCTTGTGATTGTAGACTGGGTCCCATTTATGGAGATTGAGGTAATCAATGGAACCGACTCTGATGTCGCTTTCTCTTTTGAAGGGGAGAATGTTTTACAGCCGGCAAGTTTCGGTCTTGCCCCAAACGAAGCTCACTTAATACGTGCACACGTAGTATCCTTCCCGTTTCGCTGTACGGTCGGTATAACTTATGGAGATGGCCAGGAAGTGGTTGTGTCAGATACAGACATTCTTTCCTGCGAGCATTTCCAGAATCAATCCTCAGAGCACAGCTGGTACCTGGTGTGGTCTCCCACTGGAGCAATAGAGCCGATAGGATTCCCGCACGAGGTTTATATGATCAAATAGACGGAATAGGGCTACGAGGAAAGGGTGTTCCCCATTCTTTTATAAGATCTTTTTTATAGGTTTGCAAAACCTTTAAATATTCGCAAAATCTGCCTCTGGCTATTGCAGGGGCAGATCTCTTTTAATAATTTTGCAAGCAAGCCGGAGATATATGGCAAGAAATACGACCCGATCGTACGTTCTTACCTTACCGATGAGGATCGGGAAGAAATAGCCCAGGAGTTCTTTGCCAAGGCCCTCTAGAAATACATCCTGTCAAATGTCATCGCTGGCGTTGATAGGTTTTTTACATTCGTTGTGATGTAATTTGAGAATTATTTCGTATATTTGCATCCGAACGAATGTAATTATGAATAGTAACGTCATATCTTTAACCTTAAAGAACCTGCGGAAAGAGCATGGCCTGACTCAGGTGGACCTCGCGATGAAGTCCGGCGTAGGACTGAACTTCGTCCGCGAGTTGGAGCAGGGCAAGGCCACGGTCCGCCTCGACAAGGTTGCCCAGGTGTTTGATTTGTTCGGATACGAACTGGTTCCTCAAAAGAAGGTGAAATGAGTAAAGCATTGATTCAATACAAAGGGAAGACAGCCGGAATCCTG
>JAFZXV010000033.1 GCA_017616595.1 Bacteroidales bacterium | reverse complement strand
GACTTACCCTCAGCCACATACGCAAGCACCTCTGGGAGAATTTCCCAGAGATCGAAAGATAAAGTATTGAGAATGAAAGAGATACGTTTTACGGTTGTTCTGGCACTGCTGATGATGGCGGCAGGATGCGGAAAGGCGGAGGTTGAAGCGTCGTTCGCCTATAGCGTAAGCAGCCCGGACGGGGTGCTGACAGCGCATGTGGGACTCACGCCCGAAGGGCAGCCCTGCTATAAGCTTGAGCGGGGCGGGGCCGAGGTAATCAAGCCATCGCGCCTCGGCTTCGGCCTTGTTGCCGGCCCGGGCGAAGAATGGGACGACCCCGTAATCAAGAACGCCCGCACGGGGATGCGCTTCACCGGCGGCCGCGACCTGTACTCCGGCTTCTCCGTACTTGGCACATCCACTGACAGCCTGGACGAAACCTGGCAGCCCGTCTGGGGCGAGGAGTCCGAGATCCGCAACAACTACAACGAACTGCTGGTCCGGCTGGGGCGCGAGGACGGAGTGCGGATGGACCTGCGCCTGCGCCTCTACGACGACGGACTCGGCTTCCGCTACGAGTTCCCTCAGGAGAACAAGCTCCGCTATTTCAATGTAGCTGAGGAACTTACTGAGTTTGCAATGACGGGCGACCACATTGCCTGGTGGATTAGCGGAGACTACGATACCCAGGAATACAACTACACCCGCAGCCGCCTGAGCGAGATCCGCTCCCACTCGGACGGCATGCGCCTGAGTAACGCCTCGGCAACGGGCTTCAGCCCCACTGGCGTGCAGACTGCCCTGCAACTCAAGACCGACGACGGCCTGTACATCAACATCCACGAGGCGGCGGTGGTCAACTATCCCACAACAAACCTCGAGCTGGACGACGCACATTTGGTGTTCCGCACTTGGCTCACGCCCGACGCCGAGGGTGTAAAAGGCCGCCTGCAGGCCCCATGCGTGAGCCCATGGCGTACCGTTATGGTGGTTGACGATGCACGTAAGGTGCTGGCTTCCAGACTCATCCTCAACCTCAACGAACCCTGCGCACTGGAGGATGTAAGTTGGATCCATCCCGTCAAGTACATGGGTGTATGGTGGGAGATGATCTCCGGCAAGAACGAGTGGAGCTATACTTACGATATACCGTCGGTGCAGCTCGGCGTTACCGATTACAGCGTCCTCAAGCCCCACGGCAGGCACGGAGCCAACAACGATAACGTGCGCCGATACATCGATTATGCCGCTGCAAACGGATTCGACGCGGTGCTGGTGGAAGGCTGGAACGAGGGATGGGAAGACTGGTTCGGCTGCCAGAAAGACTACGTGTTCGACTTCGTGACCCCGTACCCCGACTTCGACCTTCCGGCGCTCAACAAATACGCCCACGATAAGGGCATACGCCTCGTCATGCATCACGAAACATCGTCATCTGTAATCAATTACGAGCGACATATGGATGCGGCATACGCCCTCATGAACCAGTATGGATACGATGCGGTCAAGAGCGGCTACGTGGGCAATATCATCCCTTACGGAGAGCATCACTACAGCCAGGCACTCATCAACCACTACATCTACGCCCTCAAGAAGGCCGCGGATTACCATATCATGGTAAATGCGCACGAGGCGGTGCGCCCCACAGGCCTCTGCCGCACATGGCCCAACCTTATCGGCAACGAGAGTGCGATGGGCACCGAGTACCGCGCACGCATCAACCCGGGGCACACAACCATTCTGCCGTTCACGCGCCTGCAGGGCGGGCCGATGGACTACACCCCCGGCATCTTCGAGCAGGACATGGCGGTTTCCGCCCCCGGGCAGACCGGCAAGATGCGCCATACCATCGCCAATCAGCTGGGACTATATGTGACCTTCTACTCGCCGCTGCAGATGGCGGCCGACTATCCCGAGAACTACGACCGGTTCCCCGATGCATTCCAGTTCATCAAGGATGTTGCGGTGGATTGGGAGAAGACTCTGTACCTCGAGGCCGAGCCTGGCGAGGTGATAGTTACCGCACGCAAGCCCAAGATCAGCACGCTTAACGCCGCTGCCGAGGGAGTTGCAAAGCTTGCCGACGGCAAGAAGGATATGCTGTCGGGCGCCGCCCGCTTTGTCTACGGACTGCCCGAGGGAGCGTCGGCCAAGGCCCTCAAGGGCGCCAGGCCGCTTGACGTCTGGTATGTCGGAGGCGTGGGTGGAGAGAACGAGCGCGACGTAACGGTGGCCCTCGACTTCCTCGATCCCGAGAAGATGTACGAGGCCACCCTGTACACCGACGGCCCCGAGGCGGACTACGAAACCGCGCCACAGGATTACACCATCTGCAAATACAACGTTACTAGCAAGGGGTTCATAGAAATACATATCGCCCGCGGCGGCGGCTTTGCAATGTCGCTTAGGGAAATACGCAAATAAATCAATCTTCATATGAAAAAGTTAACCGTATTTATGCTTTCTCTCTTTACTCTAGCTGCCTGCAGCCAGAGACCCGCACCAGCTCCGGCACTGGACCTTACCGACCTCGACACCACCGTAAGTCCCAAGGCGGACTTCTATCAATACGCCACCGGCGGCTGGCAGGCCAAGAATCCGCTCAAGCCGGAATTCTCCCGCTACGGCTCCTTTGACGCCATTGGAGAAACCACCCAGAAGAACCTCAACGAGCTGTTTGAAGACATGGCCACGATGAAGGCTAAATTCGGCACCGTAGACCAGAAGATATCCGACCTGTACAAGATGGCTCTCGATTCTACCACGCGCAATGCTCTCGGAGCCGAGCCAATCAAGCCGTACATAGCTGAAATCCAGGCCGTTTCTTCTCTGGATGAGCTTGCCGACCTGCTTGGCAGGATGAGCCTGTACTCAATGGGCGGTTTCTTCGGATCCGGCGTAGATGCTGACCTCGCCGACAGCGACTCCCAGGTCCTGTACCTGGCCGAGGCCGGCCTCGGTATGCGCGACCGCGACTACTATCTCCTGGAGAAGAACGCCGAGCTCAAGGCCGGCTACGAGTCTTACCTCCAGAAAGTCCTTGCCCTCGCCGGCATAGAAGATTATGAAGGCATCGCCGGCCGCGACCTTGTGGTAGAAGACGCCATGGCCGCCATTTTCTGGACCCGCGAGCAGAACCGCGAGATAGCCGCAATCTACAACCCTATGTCCACCGCAGAGATAACCGCGCGCTGGCCCGAGCTGCGCTTCGACCGCATCCTCGCCGCCTGCAAGCTCCCGGCACAGGACAAGGTGGTCGTAGAGCAACCCAGCTACTTCGACGGCCTCAACGAGCTGTTTAAGACAACCGACCTCGAAAGCCTCAAGGCCTATGTGCTCTGCCAGTTCATCAACGGCTCCACTGATGCCCTCAGCGACGACTTCTACACCGCGTCCTGGGAGTTCTTCTCCCATCAGATGGCCGGTGCACAGGAGCAGCGCCCCCGCTGGAAACGCGCAATGCAGGTGCCCAACGGCATTCTCGGCGAGGCCGTGGGCAAGATGTACGTAGAGCGTTATTTCCCGGAATCGGCCAAACAGAAGATGGTAGACCTGGTGGAGAATCTCCGCGTCGCCCTCGGGCAGCACATAGAGACTCTCGATTGGATGAGCGACGAGACCAAGGCCAAGGCACTCGAGAAACTGTCAACCTTCACGGTCAAGGTGGGATATCCGGACAAGTGGAAAGACTACAGCACCCTCGTCATCGACCCGGAGAACACCTACTACGAGAACCTCCGCCAGGCCAGCGCCTGGTATGTTCAGGATAACCTCTCCAAGCTCGGCAAGCCTACGGACAAGACCGAATGGGGTATGACTCCGCAGACCGTCAACGCCTACTACAACCCCACCACCAACGAAATCTGCTTCCCTGCCGGCATCCTGCAGAAGCCGTTCTTCGACCCTAATGCCGACGAGGCGGTCAACTACGGCGGCATCGGCGTGGTTATCGGCCACGAGATGAGCCACGGCTTTGACGACCAGGGCTCGATGTTCGATGCCAACGGCAATATGGTCAACTGGTGGACAGACGAAGACAAGGCCAAGTTCGCGGCCCTCGGCGAGAAGCTCGTCGCCCAGTTCAACGAGGTTGAGATCCTGCCCGGCCTTATGGCCAACGGAGCCTACACCCTTGGAGAGAACATCGGCGACCACGGCGGCCTTTCCATCGCCTACACCGCCATGGAGAACGCCATAGCCGGCAAGGATCCCGGTCTGATTGACGGCTTTACGCCCGCCCAGCGCTTCTACCTCAGCTACGGCAAAATCTGGGCTCAGAACATCACAGACCAGGAGAAGGCCCGCCTTACCAACCTGGACGTCCACTCTCTTGCCCGCAACCGCGTGAACGTGTCTCTGCGCAACTTCCAGACCTTCTTCGACGCCTTTGACATCAAGGAGGGCGACCCGATGTTCCGCCCGGAAGAGGAGCGCGTGCACATTTGGTAAGTAAAACCCGGAGTCTTGATGGAACACAATTTCCGCATTGCTTTTTGCGCAATCTTTTTCCTGCTTTCCAGTTGTGTATTAATCGGTTGCGCGCCCGAGAACAACTCCCCTACAATTCCAGCCCCACCGGCTAACGGCGGCAACAACCAGGACAACGGCAACAACAACGATAACGGCGACGGCGGCGGAACCACACCTGCCGTCCTTGACAACGACGCCACAAAACGCACCTTGCAAATGGGTATGGGTTGGAATCTGGGCAACCAGCTGGATGCCTATGAGGAAGATCCGGACGACAAGAATTACCTTGTGCCCAGCGAGACCATCTGGGGCAATCCCAAGGTGACCCAGCAGGCCATCACCAAGGTAAGGGAGGCCGGCTTCACCACAATCCGCATACCGGTAACCTGGCTTGCCAAAATAGGCCCGGCACCCGCTTATAAGATCGACAGCAAGTGGATGGCCCGCGTTACGGAGGTGGTAGACTATGCAATCAACGCCGGCTTCCAGAACATAATCGTAGACACCCACCACGACGAAGACCACGACGACAACCACTGGCAAGACCTCAAGAACGCCTCCAGGGATTCTGCTCTCAATGAGGAAATAAAAAAGGAAATCAAGGCTGTCTGGGGACAGATTGCCGACAATTTCAAGGATTATGACGAGCGCCTGATGTTCGAGGGCTTCAATGAGCTCAATGACGGTGAATGGGGCGAGAGCGCTTCGTTCAAAGCCAACCCTTCCATCCAGTGCAACATAATAAACGAGTGGCAGCAGGTGTTTGTAGACACTGTGCGGGGATCAGGCGGATACAATCAGACCAGATGGCTTGGCATTGCTCCATACTGCGCCAATCCCAAGTATGTGAAGTATCTGGTACTGCCCGACGACCCCGCCGGCAAACTGATGCTGGACGTTCACTTCTATGACCCGGATGCATACACGCTGGGACGCAATGACACCCTGCCTTACACTGACTGGGGCCATACCGGCGACCCTAACCGCAAATACCGGAAGTACGACGAGGACTACGTCCGTGAAACCTTTGGGATGCTGTACGACAACTACATTGCCAAGAATATCCCGGTTTATATCGGTGAAATGGGCTGCTCCAGGAGGGACAAGAAAGACACCCGCGCATGGGCCTTTTCCCTGTACTATATGGAATACGTAGCCAAGGCCGCCCGCACTTACTGCCTCCCGGCAACCCTTTGGGACTGCGGCGGCAAGGGCGTTCCCGGTCCGGAGCATCACTATTATTTCCGCCACGATACCGGCGAGTACTATCCCGACGCCAAGGAGGCCATAGACGCCGTCCTCAAGGGCTGGTTCAACGACGACCCTGACTATACCCTTGAATCTGTGTACAATTCAGCTCCGGTGTTCTGAAAAACCGAAAAGGGCGACTTCTTTCGAAGCCGCCCTTTTGGTGCGGTAGGTGAGACTCGAACTCACACAGGCCAATGCCCACTACCCCCTCAAAGTAGCGCGTCTACCATTTCGCCACTACCGCGTTTGGGACTGCAAAATTAACTATAATTGGGAAATTCGCAAAAATATTTTTGATATCTTTGTAAAAATTTCTCAAAAAATGCATCTGGAGGTCCCCGGAGACGGAAAAAAAGTTCTGCTGCACTGCTGTTGCGCGCCCTGCTCAGGGGCGGTTGTGGAGTGTCTGGTGCAGAACGGAATACGTCCGGCCCTCTTCTTTTCCAATTCCAACATAGTTCCGTTTGAGGAATATGAGAAGCGCCGCGGGGAGCTGGTGCGGTACGCGCAGCAGTTCGGCCTTGAGGTGATTGACGATGAGTACGACCACGGGGCGTGGCTGGACTTTGTGCTGGAGAGAGGGATTCCCGGTCAAGCCGGGAATGACGCAAAGGGAGACGGGAATGACGCAAAGGGAGACGGTGACACATCTGCCGTCATGCCCGACCTGATCGGGCATCTCGAGGCAGAGCCGGAGCGGGGCGCAAGGTGCCTCAACTGCTTTAAGTTCAGGCTGATGCGCGCGGCGCAGTATGCGGCCGCCCACGGCTACGACACCCTCACCACCACTCTGGCGTCCTCCCGCTGGAAGAGCCTGGAGCAGGTGGATGAGGCGGGGCGATGGGCCTTCGGGGAGATGCCCGATCAGGTCGGGCATGACGAACGAGAGGTCGGGCATGAGGTAATCTGGTGGGGGCAGAATTGGAGGAGAGGAGGCCTGCAGCCGCGCAGGGCGGAGATCATAAAGGAGCAGTGCTTCTACAACCAGACTTACTGCGGGTGCGAATTCTCGGAAAGGCACGACAAGGAATGAAAGCAAGCAAACATATAAAGATGTCGGAGCTGGTGGAGCGCAACTACCACCTGATAGGCATCCTGTCCCGACTTGGAATGAAGGGCAGCTTCTCCGACCGCACCGTGGAGGAGGTCTGCAAGCGCTACGGCTTTGACGCAGACACCTTCATCCTCCTCTGCTCTGTGTACTCGGAAAAGCTGTACAAGCCCACTGACGAAGAGCTCCAGAGGTGCGACGTCGAGGGCCTGCTGCGCTACCTGCACAGCTCGCATGAGTACTATCTGAAATCGGCCCTCACCAGCATCTCCCCGTCTATAGAAGAGATGATCGCCCCCACCACACCGGTGCAGCAGAGCGCCATCCGAAAGTTCTACGAAGACTACCGGCAGGAGCTGGAGAGGCACTTCGCCTTTGAGGAAGAGACCGTCATCCCATACATACGTGGGCTGCTCGACGGGCACCAGTCGTCCCGGTTTTCCATATCGGACTTTGAAGAGAACCACTCCAACGTAGACGAGTCGCTGTCCGACCTCAAGAGCATCATCATGCAGTCTTTGCCGCCGGAGTGCGACGGAGAGAAGCGCATGGAGGTGCTGTCCAACATCTTCCACCTGCAGGAAGACCTGCGGCATCACACCTATATAGAAGACAGCGTGCTTGTGCCGCTGGTGCAGATGCTCGAAGGGCGACGGCCGCGCGCCAGCCTCAGCAAGGAGGCGGACAGCACCGGAGCAGGCGACGAGCCCCTTTCCGACCGAGAGAAGGAGGTCCTGGTGCTGGTGGCCAAGGGCCTGCTGAACAAAGAGATAGCAGACCGGCTGAACATCTCCATCAACACCGTCATCACGCATCGCAAGAACATCACCCGCAAGACCGGCATCAAGACGGCACCTGGTCTGACGGTATACGCCATCCTCGGAGGGCTGATAAGCATAGAAAACCTCGAATAACATGAAGAAGATCGCAGTAATAGTTGCGCTCGAGAGCGAATACGAGCTGGTGAGCAAGGCGCTCGCAGGGCGCAAAGACATCATCCTGAGCCTGTGCGGCATAGGCAAGGTCAACGCCGCCGTGGGCGCAACGGCTTTGATCGAGCGCGAGCATCCGGACGCCATTATTTCCAGCGGCGTTGCCGGAGCCATCGACCCGGGTCTCAGGCCGATGGACGTGATAGTGGCCAGCCGGGTTGCGTACCACGACGTCTGGTGCGGCCCGCCCAATGCGTTTGGCCTGGTGCAGGGTTATCCGCAGTTCTTCGATGCAGACAAAGACCTGTACGCCAAGGCGATGAGCCTTTCCGTAGACGGCCTTTCCATCAAGACCGGCCTGCAGATAAGCGGCGACCGCTTTATTGTGGCCGACGACATTCCGGCCCTCCACAGCCTCTACCCTGAAGCCATCTCCGTGGATATGGAATCCGGCGCACTTGCGCAAACCTGCTACCGCTACGGCATCCCCTTCATCAGCTTCCGCATCATATCCGACAGCGCCGACGAAGGCTCCTACACCGACTTCTGGACCCAGGCGCCCGAGAATTCCTTCCGCGTGCTCAAATCGTATCTGGAGACTCTGTGAGCGACGCATTCAAATACGTAGCGTTCATTTCCTACAACTCACGCGACACCGAGTGGGGAAAACGGCTGCAGCGCAAACTTGAGCACTACCGACTGCCGGCCACACTTTGCAGCCAGACCGGGCATAAGCGTACGCCCCTCCGTCCGGTTTTCTTTGCAGCAACTGACATACAGCCCGGAGGCCTGAGCAAGGAACTGCAAGACAGACTTAAGGCGTCCCGGAACCTCATTGTGATATGCTCCCCCAATTCGGCGCAGTCGGAATGGGTGGGAAAGGAGATAGCCTTCTTCCATAGCCTCGGCCGTGCAGACAGCATCCACTTCTTTATCGTAGACGGCATCCCGGGCAGCGGCAACCCCAAGACCGAATGCTTCAACCCAATTGTGCAGAAGCTCGGTTTCCCGGAAATCCTTGGCGTCAACATCCACGAAAGGATATACCGATGGCCGATCCTCAACCGCGAGAGAGCATACATCCAGCTCATTTCCAAGCTGTTGGGGGTGGAGTTCGATTCTATCTGGCAGCGGCACAGACGCCAGCTTACAGCCAAAATCGTATCTTACTGCCTGGCGGCACTGGCCATTGCTGCGGCTCTCGTATGCATCCGTGCTCTCAACCGGTCTGTGGACGTAACGGCATCGCTGATAGAATCATCCGCACATAACGGGAATCTGCCGCCGCTGCACGATGCCGTCGTCACCTTGACTCTGGACAACGAGGCCAAATGCGACACCGTGCGCTCCCTGCAGTCGAATGCGGTGTTCAACAATATTCCGCACCGGTTCATCGGAAAACCCGTGCGCATCTCTGTCGTCTGCCCCGATTACTGCAGCGTAGACACAACCCTGACGCTGTCCAGGGACGTAACGCTGCCCCTCAGGCGCGACCCGTCAGTCTACGGAATCATCCGCTTCCTGCTTTACGACCCTGCGATTGAAGAAGGCGTTCCGGGTATTCCGCTGTTGATAAACGGACTTGAGGCTGTTTCCGACGAACAGGGCTGCGTAGTGCTGTCGGTGCCACTTGAGCGTCAGAGCGTCACCTACGCCATCAGCTCCCCTATCCCTTTGAGCAACAACATCATAACCATGCCCTGCGGCGCCAACGACGTAGTGCTGATTAAATAACGATTGACGATGAAGAAGCAGCTTCTCCTAACCCTCTGCCTGCTTGCCGCAGCAGTCTGCGCCGCTCAGACGCAGACCGGATATGTAAAAACCAAGGGCCGTATGGTAAACGGCACCCTCGTGCCCGGGCAAGGCCTGAACGGTGCGCTGGTGTCTGTGCGCGGGCGCGCCACGGTTCTCGTCAACAGCGACGACGGCAATTTCTCCTTCCCCGTGCAGGACAGGCAATTCCAGGTGGATTCCGTCAAAAAGAAGGGATACATCCTGGTTGATATGGATGCCTGCCAGAGAACCTATACATATTCCGGCAACCCGGTGTATTTTGTTATGGAGACCCCGGAGAAACAGCTCCAGGACAAGCTTACCGCGGAGCGCAGGATACGGCGCAATCTCCAGAAGCAGCTTCAGGATAAAGAAGACGAGATAGAGGCCCTCAAGGCGGAGCAGAAGATAACCGAAGAGGAATACCGGCATTCCCTGCAGCAGATATATCAAGACCAGGAGAGCAACGAGCAGCTCATCAAGGATATGGCCCGGCGCTACTCTGAGCTGGATTACGACCAGCTGGACAACTTCTACCGCGAGGTCTCTTACTGCATTGAGAACGGAGAGCTTGTAAAAGCCGATTCCCTGCTGAGGACAAAGGGCGACGTAGCCGCACAGGTGGAAGAACAGCTGCAGAAAGACAAAGCCATCAAGGAGCAGCAAGATTTGCTGAACCAGGCCAGGGCCGTCCATGCAGCAGACAACGAAGAGCTCGCAAGGCGATGCCTGAGCTTCTTTGAGAATTATGCCGCCCGGCATCGCAATACAGACGCCGCATACTATCTGGAGCTGCGTGCCAGCCTGGACGTTTCCAACGGGGAGTGGCAGATCGATGCCGGAAAGTTCCTCATGGACTATATGGCCGACTTCGACAAGGCCTTGGAGTACTTCCAAAGGGCATCCGGAACCAAGGCACTCTACAACATGGGCATAGCATACTGGATGATGGCCGATTACGACAATGCCCTCAAATACCAGGGCGAGGCCCTCGAGCTCCGCAAGGCCACGCTCGGCATGAACCACCTGGAGACGGCCCAGTCGTACAACGACATCGGCATCCTTTATTATGAGATGGCCGACTACGAGTCTGCCAGCCAGCACTTCGAAACGGCGCTTGCCATACGCAGGACACTGTACGGAGAGGAGCATCCGGACCTGGCGGAAAGCTTGCTCAACATCGGTCAAGTCTACTTCCAGCAGGGCTATTTGGACAAAGCGCTGGAGTACTACGAAAAGTCCCTGGCCATCCGCGATAAGGCCCTTGGGGAAACGCATCCGGACGTCGCATACTGCTACAGCAGCATCGGCAACGTTTATTTCTCAATGGGCGATTCGGACAAGAGCCTGGAGTATTGCTACAAGGCTCTGGACATCTTCAAGG
>JAFZXV010000032.1 GCA_017616595.1 Bacteroidales bacterium | reverse complement strand
GGTTCTTTCAGAAAACCTTTGGTCGCCCGTGACCATGAACGGGAGGGGCCCGCTTGCGGGAGGGGCGGAGCGAAGCGGAGGGTTTTCTGAAAGAACCTCCGGCTCCGTAAGGATTTCTTCCGGGGAGCTTGCGCTGAGGGACAGGTTCGGCAAGGTGCTGCCGCTGTCTATCGTAGTAAGATTCGAAAGGTAGCTAGAAGCGCATTTCCATGCCTATGTTGATGGCGTTGGGCAGCCACGAGGGGACGTTGTCCCAGAACGGGGCGTCCCGGAGGCCTTCTATGCCGCGCAGGTTCCAGAGGGGCTCTGCGCCGCGGGCGGTTACTACTGTGCCGTCGGCAAGTGTCTTTTGGCGGTGGGTGACCCTCCAGATGAAGTCTACTCGGAACAGGCGGAAGATGTTGGAAAGGCCTGCGCCAAGTTCGATGTAAGGCACTCCGTCCAGACCCTGGGTCATAACTCCGGAGTTGTTGACAGGGAACATCATCACGGCGCCGTATCTGGGGTCGGAGCCGTTATTCTCATCCCTGAGGGTGCCGTAGGCCAGTTTTGCCGTGAATTCTTCACGCAGCTGCAGCTCCCGGATGAGGGGGATCTTGCCGAGGAAGAAGCCGTTGAAAGTGTGGTACCACAGGAGAGTAGCCCAGGTGTCGGACGCAAACTCAAAGTACTCCATGCAGGAGAAGGCACTCTTGTCCGTCATCATTGTGGCGTTGCCCTGGTACAGGTTGAGGATGGGCCAGGGGACCTGCCCCAGGACGGTTCCGGCGCGCAGGTGCATGTCCGACATTCCCATCGGCGGCACGCGGAACTTCCAGTCTACGTGCAGCTGCGGCATAAAGTAGCCGATGTCGCCCTCGCGCAGGCCGGGAACGGAGCCCTGCAGGTCCAGGCTCACTATAGGGTAATCCGTATGGACGTACGTTTTGGTAAAGTATCCGCGGTTTACCGTCTCTTCCTTGGAGAAGCGCAGTTTGGCCCTCAACTCGTTGGTGGCCACGCTCGGCACCGGGGTGCCGTCCCAGCGCAACATCTGTGCGTAAGGGCTTGAGTAGTAGCGCTTAAGGCTCACTGAAGCAACGCCGTTGAGCTGCATGGAGAACTCGTGGTCGTAACGCACGGAGAACTCGCTTTGCGGCGCCGGTTTGGACTCCTTGCCCCAGAAGGAACTGATGAGGTTGCCGCTGGTGAGGTCGCTGCGGCCCTTGCCGAGCTGATGGATATCGTACTCCGCAACTGCCGTAAGCTTGCGCTGCGGCTCCTTTTGGAAGAGATGCTCGTATGTGACGTTGCCCTTCCAGGGCCTGCCTGTCTGGTCTTTAAAACCGTAGGCGACGTATGCCGACAAGCGGAACGTCTTGCTCAGGTCTTTGGAAGTATGCATTCCAAGCTGGACCCTCGGGCCTTCCAGACGGTTGTTGGAATAGATCTGGGCCACCGGACCTATGCCGACCGGGCCTATGTCGTAGTAGTTGGTGGCTCCGGTGTACGCCAGTTTGTAAGCCGTTTTGTACATCGGCGCCTCCTGCACCTCGGCCACCATCTTATAGATGTCTTTTTCGTGGTCGGTGAGTTCCACGGGGCGGGCGTCGCTCCAGAAGGCGTCGTCTTTATGGTTGGCGTCTTCCAGCACCTTTACCTTGCCGTCTGCGGTGGGCATGTTCTCGATGGGGGAGAAATCCACCTCGGAATAGCTCAGCTGGCGGTTGCCGAGTACCGACATCACCTTTGTGGAATCGCCCAGGGCGATGGAGAAGTCGGCGTAGAGCCTGTCGGAGCTGTAGAACCAGGTGGAGTCTGCAAGGCGCTGATAATCGGCCTCTATCACTATGTCCCTGAGCCAGTTGACGTTGCCTCCCCTCATCATCTTGGCGCGTATGCTCTTGATGGCGAATTCCTCGGCGTCTATACGCATCTCGCCGTCCAGCGCGGGGCTGGAAATGCCGTTCTTGGGATGGTAACGCACCACATAGGTCTTGCGGCCGTCCATTTTGAGGGAATCCACAATGAAGTAGTTGTAGTATAGCAGGCCGCTGTACTGGGTGGGGGAGGGGAACTCCACGTTGAAGCAGTTCACGAAGGGCCTGTAGAAGTTGGCCTTGAGGTGCATGCTGCCGGTAAACTGAGACAGCAGGTTGTTGTCGGGGTTGATGCCGGAGATGCGGTTGGCGATGATGGTCTCGTTGTCCTCGCGCGGGTTGAGGGTGTGGCGGCGTTCGACTATGGTCTCGGACAGCATTGCGGGCAGATACGGCACGCCGCTCACAGAGGAGGTGTCCATATAATCGAACACGAAGCCGAACTCCTTGTTGAACCATTTTGCGTCGAGTTGCTCCTTTGCGTGGGTGATGTCCATCTCCATCTTGTTGTACACCTTGCAGGTGAAGTACGGACGGAGGTCGGGGTCGTTGCGGGGGCTATGGTCTTCTATGTTGCGGAGGAGCCGTTTGATGCGGCGGTTGTCTGCCTTTACAACTGCGCCGCTGAGGCGGTTGTCCGTTAGGTGCATCTTGAACTCCACCTCGTTGAAGCTGCCCTGGCGGATGGTCTTCTCTACAGTGTCGTAGCCCAGAAGCTGGCATACCAGGATGTTAACGGGCTCGCGGGTCTCCAGGGTGAACTTGCCGTCGATGTCGGCTGTAAGGCCTATGGTGGTGTCTTTGAAATAGATTCCGGCAAAGGGGATGGGCTCCCCGGTGTCTGCATCCGTTACGGTGCCGCGCACCTTTGTGGTACTGCGTGTCTGGGCGCCCGCCGCAAGCGAGAGCATAACCAACAATACTACAGTCAGAACCTTCTTCATAAGGGGCCGCAAATATAGTCATTTATTTCGGAAATAGTCCGAAAACGGCAGAGCCTGAGCCAGACATTGCAGCATAAATCGCGCCATCCTCGTAGAACTTCTGCTTGAGCGCGGCGATTTGCGGGTGTGCGGCAAATACGGATTTCTCAAAATCGTT
>JAFZXV010000031.1 GCA_017616595.1 Bacteroidales bacterium | reverse complement strand
GCCATGGCGGCGCCTTTGGTCACGCGGCCCATGTTGGAAGATGCCGCTATTACGTCGCCGATGGCGTCCGGCAGCTCCCCTATGGCTATGTCGAGCTCGCGCACCATAAAGTCTACGTTCTCGTCCACTGTGTCGCGGTCTATGTCTTCCGAGTTGATGTTCTGGTTGGACGCTACGGCATGGCCCTCCTCATCCTGCCAGATGAATACTGGGCCGTAGTGGCGGAAGAGCGTAAAATAGTAGTAGGCACGCAGGAAACGGGCCTCGCCGTCCATGCAGGCAACCAGCTTCTCGGAGTCTTCCTTGTCGTAGGACAGGTTGTCTATGAAGGTGGTGCATTCGTTTATGGCCTGATAGAACTTTGCCCAGATGTTTCCGCTGGCCACGTCCGTGGTGCTGGCGGAGCTGTATTCTCCGCGGCGGACCTTGTACCAGGCCGTCTCCCACTGGGATTTTGCGTGAAGGGCCTCGTCGCTGCGGAGGCTCGTGCCGCCCTCGTTGGCGCGGAGGTTCTCCTCGTTGGGCACGTAGGCGTACAGGTGCGCGAGATACTGCCGCACCGCGGTGGAACGGCTCATGATGTCTTCGAGCGTAGCCTGGTCCTTTGTGTTGATGTCGAAATATGAGTCGCAGGATACTGCTGCAAGGGCGAGCAGCGACGACGCGAGCAATATGGAAAGTTTGTTCGTTTTCATCTTTCTAGAAGTTGAGGTTGAGACCGAGGCTTACGTTGCGGGTGAGCGGATATACGTTGCCGTAAGAAGATTCGAGCTCGGGATCCCAGAGCTTGAATTTGGAGAAGGTGAGGAGGTTGACCCCCTGCAGATAGACGCGAAGGGCGGAGATTCCCACCTTTTTGGTGAGGGTCTTGGGCAGGGTGTAGCCTATCTCTGCGTTCTTGAGGCGCAGGAAGCTCATATCCTTCTGCCAGTAAGTGGAGCGTACCTGGTTGTTTGCCGGGGTTTCCACGGAGAAGCGGGGATACTCTGCGTCGGGGTCGCCGGTCACGGACCAGCTTTTCTCAATAACGTCGGCGAATACCTGGCCCTGTACGAGCACGTTGGTGGCGGCGCCTCCGTAGAGGTTGTAGCCTCCGATGAAGCGGGTCACATGGTCCACTCCGCTGAAGAACACGCTTGCGTCTATGCCCTTCCAGCCGAGGCTGAGGCCGAAGCCGTAGTTGATTTCCGGCACCGTGGTGTAGCCTATGGCCACCTGGTCGTAGCTGTCTACCTGGCCGTCGCCGTTGACGTCGCGGTACTTGATGTCTCCGGGCTGCACGCTGCCGAAGGTCTGGGTGGGCCAGGTGTCGATCTCTTCCTGGGTCATGAACAGACCTTCCGCTATGAGGCCCCTCTGCTGGTTGTTTGCAAAGCCGGCGGTGTTCTGGTAGGCCCACACCTGGTCCGGTTTGTCGTCGAACACGCGCCTGTTGCGGTTGAAGGTGTAGTTGGCGCGGGCAGAGACGGACAGGCCGCCGGGGAACAGGTATTCGAACTGGGCGGAACCGTCAAAGCCGGCGTTCTGCATCTCGCCGATGTTGATGTACTGAGTCTTGCGAAGGCCCACCACGCTCGGCATGGATTCGCGTGTGATGAAGATGCCGCTGCGGTAGTCGTTGAAGTAATCCACCTGCAGCTTGATGTGGTCGCGCCAGAAGTTGAGCTCTATACCCACATTGCGCTTGAGGGCCTCTTCCCATACGATGCCGGGGTTGCCGATGTCGCCGGTGGCCACGCCGCTGGTGTAAACGGGATTGGTAAGGCCCCAGTTGAAGCCGCTTATGCCGCTGGTGTCCATTGTGGTGATGTAGCCGAAGCGCCTGCCGCCGCCAATCTGGTCGTTACCCACCTTGCCTATGGACCCCTTTATCTTAAAGAGGCTTACGACGTCTTTGACGGGCTCCCAGAATTTCTCGTTGGAGACTATCCAGCCTACGGCTCCGGAAGGGAAGAAACCAAAGCGGTGGCCGGGGGCGAAGTTCTCCGACCCGTTGTAACCGAAGTTGAACTCGGCAAAGTAACGGTCTACGTAAGAATAAGTTGCGCGTCCGGCGATACCCAGGCTCTTATAGGGGAACGTGGTCCAGTAGCTTGCGGGGTTGAGGCTGGTGCGCTCGCGCAGGTACCACAGGAACATTCCGCCTACCCTGTGGGCGTTGGCAAAGGTGCGCTCGTAGTTGGACGACGCCTCTATGTTGAGCACCGTCTGTCCGTCTATGGAAGTGCCGGACTTGTTGATGTAACCCGTTCCGCTGCTGCCCTGGAGCATATATTCATAGCTCTCCGTCTCCTGGTCCCAGGCCAGGTAATAGACCCTCGGGCGTATGGAATTGGTGTACGACGAGGTGCTCTTGGCGTCCCAGGATACCTGCACCTTGGCGGTTAGGCCCTCGGTGATGATGTCCGAGAAGTCCTGCGTGAGCGCCACGGTGGTCTGTGCGTTCTGCGACGATGCCACGGCGTAACCCATATTGTTTATGAGGTTGTAGGGGTTGGAGCCGTTCTGCGGGTTGGACAGGGTGCCGTCGGAGAACACCTTGGGGAAGCCGATTGGCGTAATCTGCATGGTGTAGGCGTAGATCTCGCTTATGTCGCTGCCCGGCTTGTTCTTGCGGGTGAACTGGGTGGAGATGTCCATTCCCAGCGTTGTGGACGGGGTGATGTTGATGTCTACGTTGGTGCGGAAGTTGAACCTGCTGTAGTTCATCTGCGAGTTGTAGCGGTCGTTCTGCTCCACGTTGAAGATACCGTCCTCAAAGTAGTAGGATCCGCCGGCATAATAACGCACGTTCTTGGTACCTCCGGTTACGTTGACGTTGGCGCGTGTGTTCATTGCCTGCTGCTTGAAGATCTCGTGGATCCAGTCTACGTTGGGGTACAGGTCGGGGTTCTCTCCGGAGAGGTACATGCGGCGGGCGTAGTCGTCTATGGTGCCGGGCTGCATCGCATTGAGATAATCTATGAACTGCTCTGCGGAGGCCATTTCCGGCAGCTGGGTGGGGGCGGAAACGCCCGTCTCTACCTTGGCGTTCACCTTGGGCTTGGACTCGCTGCCTCGCTTTGTGGTGATGAGCACGATGCCGTTTGCGCCCCTCACGCCGTACAGGGCGGTTGCGGTTGCATCCTTGAGTATGGAGAAGGACGCAATATCTTCTGTATCAACGAGGTCCATCGAGCGCTCCACTCCGTCTACGAGGATGAGCGGGTAGGCGTTGGCGCCGAAGGTGTTGACGCCGCGGATCCAGAATTCGGCGCTCGAACCGGGCTCGCCGGTGTGCTGCACCGCCACCACGCCCGCGAGCTTGCCTGCGAGACCTGTGGACAGCACGCCCACGGGAGCCTGCAGGGCAGAGGCGTCTACGGTGGTGATGGAACCGATGACCGAGGCCTTCTTCTGGGTACCGTAGGCCACTTTAACCACCTCCTCGAGCTGGTTGGCCTGGGGGATGAGCTTGACGAGGATGTCTTTCTGGTCTCCGACCTTGACTTCTTCGTCCTGGTAGCCAAGGAAACTTACGACCAGCACGTCGGACGGTTTGACGGAAATCTCAAAGCGTCCGTCCACGTCGGTCATAGCTCCGCGGGTTTCGCCCTTGACGGTCACGAACGCCCCGGGGAGGGGCAGGTCGGCCTCGTCGAGGATGCGGCCTTTGACGTCGCGGCTCTGTGCCAGGGCGGGGAGTGCGGCTCCCATGCCCAGCAGCGTCAGGGCTGCGGCGAGGAACAATTTCTTGAGCATTGACATAGGTATTCCTGGTTATTAGAATTGTCTTTAAAGAGGCAGGAAAGGCCCTCGAACACTGCGTTGTCGGGCACCTGGAGTATTTCTGTCCCCGGGAGATTCTCCCTCAGGGGGTCTATCATGAGGTCTAAGGATTTGGAGACCTGGCCGCCGAGCAGCAGTATGTCTGCACCAATCTCTGCGAGTATGCCTTTGATGCTTTTCCCGAGCCTGGCGCCTAGGGCCTCGTAAACCTCACGTGCCGTAGGGTCTCCGGAGAAGCCCATACGGGCGATGGCGTACGCGGTGCGGCTGCCGTCTCCTGTGCGGCGGGCATAGTCTGCGCATATGCCTCTGGCAGAAATCTCGTCCTCGAGGATGCCTCCGCCGGCAAGGGGAAGGTCCCATAGATTGCGGGCAGGGGAGCCAGCGGCGTTGCACTGCACGTGCCCGCGGATGGCGTAGGCAAAGCCGAGCCCCGTGCCGAGCGTTACCAGGGCGCAGGTGCATTCCTGCAGGCCCAGGAGGCTTATGGAGCCGATGAGCACCGCGTTTACGTCGTGCGCAAAGCGCAGCCTCACGCCCTCCGGTACCTTTGCCAGATTGCGGAAGAGACTTCCGTAAACGGAGGCGAACTTGTGCTTCATCAGGAAGCGGCCTTCCTTGTAATCGAACGGCCCCGGGATGGCCACGCCTATGCCGTCAACCCCTTTCATGGGGCCGATGGCTTTGCGCAGCGCGGACGCTATAGTCATTCTATCCCCGTCGGAGTGGACGGGAATCTGGCGGCCGTCGGTGCACTTTATGTAAGTGCCGCCGACGTCAAGCAGGATCGTTTTCGTATCCATCCCTCAGGGTGGTCTTGTGTATGCGTATGGGCTCCTTGCCCAGGTTCTCT
>JAFZXV010000030.1 GCA_017616595.1 Bacteroidales bacterium | reverse complement strand
CCAGCAGGCGCCTCGGAGACACCTTTACGGTATGGGGCACCTTGCAGGAGGGCGTGCTGTTCTTCAAGGACTTCAACTCCACCCAGGGCACCGTAACCTTCTGGCTCAGGGGCAAGACCACCGGTACCATGTACCTCGTCGGCCGCATTATGGCGCCGCAGGCAACGGGAGCCGGCGCATACTTCCCCTTCCCTGACGACATCAACAACGGCGTAAGCACCGTGCGCGGAGGCGATATGGCATGGCTCACTGCGGCATCCAAGAACCTCTACTCGCTGGAGGGGGCCGACGGAACGCCCACGCTCACCGAGCTCAGCGGCTACTTTGCCGATTCTGCGTTCCGCTACTTCGACCTCGGCAAGAAACGCTACGTGGCGTACACCCGCCAGGTCGATTCCTCCGACGGCCGCATCTTCATACTAGAAGGCTCCCCGGAGCAGAGCTGGAGCGAGATAATACTCGAGCGCAACGTGGTGTACCAGGCCGCCATCCAGAACGATACCGAGCAGGAGAAGATTTCAGAAGAGCCCTCGCCCATGAGTTCCGGCAACAGCGGTATGGACCTGGATATCAGACAGGTAGGAGACGATGTGTTCCTTGCCGTGGTAAAGCAGAACGTCGGTCTGTCCCTGTTCAAGCTCACCTATATCTACTAGCATCATGAAGCGATACCTCATTGCCCTTGCCCTCATCATCCTTTCCACCTCCGCCTGCAAGCCCAAGGAAAAGGAGAAGGTGTACGAACCCGCCGTCAGGCTCGAGCTCAAGAGCGTGATGCCCACCAGGGCCGAATTCGCCCTCAGCACAATAGACGCAGCCACCGTGCTTTACGGCTTTTCTGCGAGCGGAGAGCCTTCGCTCGGCGATTCGCTGGAGACCGGAGGCACAGGCTCGCAGCAGCTCGTCCTCACCCTGCAGCCCCTGCAGGACGGCACAGACTACACGCTTGCCGTGCAGGGCATAGGGCCGGGCGGCGAGAAGGGCAAAGTGGTTTCGCTAAAATTCAGTACGATGTCTCTGTCGCGCAACCTGTACGCATGGGAGAAAAAGCGCGACGGAGCTCCGTCTTTTGCCGATATCACCCTGGTGACCCTCGGCCGCCACAGAGCCGATCCGCCGATGTGGACGCCGGAGCGTTTTGCATCGCACGTAGTGTTCGACCAGGCCGACGGAAGTTCCTGCTGGCTTTACGACGCTTTCCTCTGCATCGATTCCTTCGACGCCGCCCGCGGTATGTCATACTGCCTCACCAACGGCAGCCCGTCTTCCGTAAAGGAGTCATGGGAAGACCTTCTTGAGGGCTGGCTGGGCAGCGACGGGGCCATCCGCAAGCTGGACCAGGCCGTGAGCGCCGCCGCAGGCAAGCTTGGCCCACCGCCCGCTCCGCGCTATGTGGTGATGAGCCTGCCGGACCCGGTGATGTTCCGCAACTTCTCCGACAAGAGCTCCCCCACCGTGTACTGGGGCGAGGTTGACGGCCGTCAGCTGGACTTCTCCAAGCCGGAAGACCAGGTTGCCGCGTACCGCTGGTATATGAACAGCTGCCGCAGCCGATTTGCATCGCTCGGACTGGGCAATGTGGAGCTGGCAGGCTTCTATATCCTTTCCGAGGAACTGCATCTTGCGCCGTCGATCTATAAGGAAGCGGGGCTGAGTGCAGGCGAGGCAGAGACTTTCAACTACAAGTACAAGCACTGGGAGACAATAGTGCCGGCAGCTGCTGAGTACGCCCATTCCTGCAACGAGGGCCTGTGGTGGATCCCTTACCATCTCGCTCCAGGATATAAAGTATGGAAGAAGCTTGGCTTCGACGGCGCTTTCATGCAGCCCAACTACTATTGGGACAACGGTTCCGTAAGCCACCCCATGTCCAAGACCATAGCCGCTCTGAAGCAATATTCCATGGGAATCGAGCTTGAGTTCGAGTATTCTCTTGTGGCATCGGTCATGGCCGACGGACGCAGCGGCCCCGACGGCAGCGGCAATCCCACTTTCTACCTTAAAGACGTACCCCTTCTGCGCGACCGTGTGCGCGAGTACATGCAGGCCTACAAAGACAGCGGCCTTTACGGAGTGCTGCCGATTGCCGTTTACTCCGGCACGGATGCCATGCATCAGCTCGCAAGCTCGCAGGATGAGGGGGACAAACAAATGTATGAAGAGATTTGCAGGTTTATTGTTGACAGTCCGCTGAAAAGCCGTAGAACGCAAACTGCTGATAATTAATTTTTTATAGGTTGACCTCTGGGAGATTTTCCCAGAGATAAAACAGTAATTGCTTGAATACTAGAGCTTTATATTTCACGCTTCTGCTGGTGCTTGCTTCATGCACGGGTAACAGGCAGGTTGAACAGGTCTTCTTCCTTCCGCAAACCGCCGTTATTGCCGACGGTGTTACCTTCTGTGTAAATTATTCGGACGGCAGCCTGGCGTTTATGGCCGACAGTCCCACCGGGTTCAATTATGCCGGCGGCGCAGGGCTGTGGAGGCTTTACTACAACACTCCGGAGCGCAAGGAAATAGAGATCCGGGCGGCGGACTGCAAGCCGGTGGTCTCTCAGGAGGCAGATACCGTAAGGATCGATTACAACGGCCTGGACGGCAAGGCCTTCGACCTTCACCTGAAGGTCTGGGCCGAGGGCGGACAGGTGCGCTTCGGGGCCGAGCTCCTGAACAACGAGCCCCACACCATAATCCGTGAGCTCCAGTACCCGCTGATTGGCAAACTGCAGCTCCCACAGGGCTATAAACTGCTTACCACGCACACCGGAGGGCAGATTTTCGACGACCCCGTGGCAAAGATTGCCAACGTAGATACCCGCGCCCTCTATATGACCCCGGCCCAGAAGTTCCGTCAGTACGACCTCCAATACCCCCGCAGCGCCGCCGCCAACTGCTTTGCCTTTGTGGGGGCCGGAGACGGCCTCTACTTCGGCTCGCACGATACGAGCCTGCAGCAGACCTGGCACGGGCTGAGGGTGTACCCCAGCGGTGAGATTGCCGGTCATGCCTGCAATGACGAAAAACAAACCGAACAAGACGACCGTCATTCCCGGCTTGACCGGGAATCAGCTATCGGCCACGTAACGTCGGACTTCACTGAACTGGAGGCGGGTTTCTACCGCTATCCCAATGCGATGTGCGGCGACAGGTGGGCCAACGACTGCAGCGTCGTCGTACCGTATAAGGGCGAGTGGACAGAAACCTGCCGCATCTACCGGCGCTGGGCAGACACCTGGTGGCAGCATGGCCCCGTGCCGCAGTGGGTGCAGGATATGACCGGCTGGCAACGCATCATCTTCAAGCATCAGTATGGCGAATACCTCCGCACCTACCGCGACCTGCCGGGCCGCATTGCCGCCGCCGGCGAATCCGTGGGCTGCAACGCCGTGCTCGCATTCGGCTGGTGGAAAGAGGGAATGGACAACGGCTACCCCAACTACACCGTAGACGACGCCCAGGGAGGAGACGCTGCCTGGAAGCAGGCCATAGCCGACTACCGCTCAATGGGCAATCGCCTCCTGCTATACTACAACGGACGCCTGATAGATGTAGAGAGCGATTTCTACCGCCGCGGCGGAGGCTCCCGTGTTGCCAACAAAGACAACACCGGCCGCGAGTTTACCGAGCACTATAAATTTACCGGCGAGGGCACGACCCTCGGCTACTACGACTCCCGCACCTTTGTGATTGCAGATATGAGCAAGCGCGAATGGCGCGACCAGCTCCTCCGATGGGCAGACAGGGCGATGGACTACGGCGCCGATGCCGTCTTCTACGACCAGCTCGGCGTTGCCGAGGAGTTCCCCAACTGGGACCTCAGCCGCGAATACCCGGTCCAGGACATCTTCACCGGCCGCTACAAGGCAGAGGCGCTGCAGGAGATACGGGACCACATCAAGGCCGCCAACCCGGAATTCGCCCTGGGCACCGAATGGCTCAGCGACTGCACAAGCCAGTTCTGCGACTTTGTGCACATAGTAGAATTCACCGCCCTGCCGGAGAGCTTCCCCGAGTGGTTCCGCTACACCTTCCCCGAGGTGGTGTGGAGCGACCGCTGCGTGCGGGACGACAACGACGTGCCGCGCCGCGTGGGCAACACCCTTCTCAAGGGCCTGCGCAACGACATAGAAGTGTTCCGCTGCCGCGGCCTCATAGACGAAACCCCTGTGTATCAGGCATATCTGGCGCAGGTCAACGCCATCAGGCACGAGTTCCCAGAGCTCCTGCTCGAGGGACGCTATACCGCCATAGACGGATTCTCCTGCTCCAACCGGGCAATCACCGCCCGCAGCTATACTGCGGATGGCAGCATCGCCGTTGTTGCAGCCAACACTTCAGACCGCCGGGAGTCTGCGCTCATCGATGCTCCTGGCTATACCCTTTCTGCAGTACGGTGCATCGGCGACGCCACTGCAAAAGCCAAACGGATAGAATTAGGTCAGAACGGCATTGCCGTGCTGGTCTTCACAAAATAACAGCGTTATGAAATTCCATCTTCTCGCAAACGGCAAAGAGCCTATTTATAAGCAGATAGTAAGCCAGGTAGAGCACGCTATCCACAAGGGGGACCTCAAGGCAGGCGAACTGCTTCCCAGCAT
>JAFZXV010000029.1 GCA_017616595.1 Bacteroidales bacterium | reverse complement strand
CCGCTTCTGCGCCGTGCGCGACTCGCTCGGCTTCCCGGTGTACGAGTATGAGTTTCTGCGGGAACTGCCTACCGATGAGGCGCACCCCGCATCCGCCGCCGGCGCCTTCCATTCCGCCGAGCTGTGGTATATGTTCGGCACCCTCGCCCGCAGCTGGCGCCCCTTCACCGAGGCCGATTACGAGCTCTCCGCCCGGATGCTCGACGCCTGGACGGCCTTCTGCCGCACCGGCAACCCCGGCTGGCCAGCGTATAAGCACGACGCGCCTTATAAAGAGCTGTGGCGCGCAAAGGCAACCGGTTGATTGTCAGCCAAATAACGAAGCTGCCTGCGGTCAAAACTCCGCAGGCAGCTTGAGTATGTAGCTGTAAACCAGTAGGTTAGCTTTGCGCGCCACCTCCTACTTAAACAGCAGCGGCACGAACTCGCTCAGATAGATCCTCCAGTTCTTCCAGATGTGGCCGCCTTCGGTCTCCATGTAGGTGTACTTGAAGCCGTTGTCGTCCAGCTTCTTCATGAAGTCCTTGTTGGCCTGATAGAGGAAGTCGGTCTTGCCGCAGCCTATCCACAGAAGGGCGGGCTTGCCGGCAAAGTACTTGGCGAGCTTGGCGTCAAAGTCCATGTACATGGGGCTGATGGTGGGATCTGAAACTCCGATCGCAGCGGAGAACATTCCGGAATATGCGAACATATCCGGATAGTTCAAAGAAAGATTCAGCGTGTGGAATCCGCCCATCGAGAGGCCGCAGACAGCGCGTGAGGCCTTCTTGGCGATGGTGCGATACCTGCCGTCGATGAACTTCACTATCTCGGGAAATGCGGTCTCGAAGGTACCCTCCATGGTCTGGGGAAGCTGCATGGTAGGCCTGTCGTAACCCATCGAGTTCTCGCCCGGAGCCGCCTCCTGGGAGATGTTGCCGTTGGTGAACACCACTATCATGGGCTTGGCCGCGCCGCTGGCGATGAGGTTGTCCAGAATCTGTGTTGCACGTCCCTGGGTGACCCATGCATCTTCGTCTCCGCCGATTCCGTGCAGCACGTAAAGCACAGGGTATTTGGCCTTAGACTTCTCGTAGCCTGCAGGGGTGTAAACAGTCAGCCTGCGGTCGAAGCCTGCGGTTGCCGAAGGATACCATACCTTGGACACGGTTCCGTGGGGAACGCGATGTATTGCATACAGGTCGCTGCGTTCGCCGGCCTTGGCAACCAGCAGCACGCTGGTAAGGGACGCCACGTCGCGGTTGACCCACATGTTGTGAGGGTCGATTACGGAGTCTCCGTCTACGCGGAAGGTATAATTATACAGATCCGGAGCGACCACAAAATCGGTGGTGTACTCCCACACTCCGCCGGGGCCTTCGCGCAGTTCGCGCACGCCGGGGGCGTCGTAGCTGAACTTCTGCCCGTTGAACTCCACATCCACCTTCTGGGTGGGCAGGAAATCGCCGGTAACCTCCACCTTGATGGCCTTGGGGGCGCGGTAGCGGAAGGTTACGGTACCGTCTTCGTTGATTACGGGGGACTCCACGCCGGGGCCGCCGTACAGAGCCTGCTGTGCAAAGGCGGATACGCCAATGAGCAGGGAAGCTGCTAACAATACTATTCTTTTCATTTTAAAGTCTGATTCTTGTTTTAAGTCTGATATCTTCGGAAGAAGCGCCTACCAGGATGCGTGCGCGCCCCTTCGGCAATGCCCACTGATGCGAGCCGGAGTCCCAGAGCCTGAGGTCTTCCAGCGGGACGGCGATCTCTGCGCGGACGGTCTGCCCTGCGCCCACGGCAATGCGTTCGAAGCCGCGGAGGCGCTTGGATGCGTCGTCCCCCTTGAATCTGGCGTACAGCTGTACCACCTCCTCGCCGTCGCGCGAGCCGGTGTTCTTCAGGTCGAACGAGAACACCACCCGGTCGTCCTCACGGCGCACCTTGAGACGTGAATACTTGAACGAAGTGTAGCTCAACCCGTGCCCGAAAGGGAACACCGGCTTAGCCTTGGAATACATATACGTGCGCCCGTGGCGGATGTCGTAGTCGAGCATGTTGGGGAGGTCGAGGATGTCGGCCACCCAGGTCTGAGTGGTGCGCCCGGCTGGGTTGTACTCGCCGAACAGCACGTCTGCCAGCGCGTTTCCGAGCTCCTGGCTGCACTGCGTCAGATGCACTATTGCGGGCACATTGGCCGCCGTCCAGTTGATGGCGTACGGGAAACTGCTGATGAGCGTGACCACCGTGTTGTGGTTGGCCTGCCAGACGACCTTGATCAAATCCTCCGTCTCCAGCTGCAGGCTGCGGCGGTCGAGCGCCTCGCGTCCGTCGCCGGCTACCGTACCGTATGCCCAGGGCGACTGCACGGACTGGCCGTCCCAGTCGGGGCTGGTTGCGGGATGATTGCCGACGCACACGATGCATACGTCGGCCCAGCGGGCCAGCTCCTGCGCGCTACCGTCGGAGTCCCAGCGCTGGAAGCGAACCTCCACGCCGGAGCCGTCCACATAGGACTGGATGCCCTCCAGAGGGCTTACGCGGTACGCGGGCAGTGCGCCGTACCAATCTTTGAGGACCTTCTCCGCGCGGTTGCCGAACACGGCGATCTTCCGCACGCGGGTGGTGTCCAGCGGCAGCAGCGCCCCCTCGTTCTTGAGCAGGACGATGGATTTCTGAGTCACCAGACGCGCCTTTGCCTTGAACTCCTCGCGCTCCCATGGGAGATCCTCCTCGGAGCCGAAGACTTGCGCGTCATACGGGCACCCGGCATCCATAAGCCCCAGGCGCAGCATAGTGCGGAGGTTGCTCTTGGTGCGCTCGTCCAGCACCTCGTCGGAGATGTATCCGGCGTCGTACGCTGCCTTGACCTGCTCGAAGCGGGAGTCGATGAAACGCGTCAGACCGGCCTCCAGGGCCATTTTGATGGCCTCGTTGATGTCTGCGGCGTACCCGTGCATCTGCGGCATGTACATAAACGGCAGGGCGCCGGCGTCGTCTACGATGGTGCCCTTCATCCCCCATTCGTCATAGAGGATTTCCTTGATGAACGGAGCGGCGATGCAGGGGATGCCGTTGTAGGCGTTGTATGCCGTCATCAGCGACATAGCCCCGGCGCGCGCGCCCTTCCAGAAGCCGTAGCTGTAGTACTCGCGGAAGAGCGTCTCGTCAAAGCGGGAGTCGGTCTTGTAGCGGTTGTCTTCGTTGCTGTTGGCGAGGAAGTGCTTCATAAGTGCGGCGCCGCGCCAGTAGACGGGGTCGTCGCCCTGGATGCCACGGACTTCCGCCGCAACTATCTCGCCCACCAGATACGGGTCTTCGCCAAAGCTCTCCTCGGTGCGTCCCCAGCGGGGGTCGCGTGCGATGTCGGCATTGGGGGCCCAGAGTATCAGGCACTTCCAGGGGGCGTCTTTGGAGTAGAAGCGGGCCTCGTAAGACATCACTTCACCTACCGTGCGCGCCATTTCGCGGTCCCAGGTTTCTCCTACGCCGTAGGCCTGGGGGAACGCGGTGCTGTTGGTGTACTTGGGCTTGGGACGGCCAGGCCAGCCACCGAACTGTCCGGCGTTGCCAGCAGGACTGGGGAGCTCTGCGTCGCCGCCGCGCACGATGCCGTGAATGGCCTCAGTGGCGCCGGGATTGGCTATTCCCAGACGCGGCACGCCCTGGCCTGTGACGGTCAGGAGCTTCTCGTCCACGGTCATCAGAGACACAGCGTTGTCCAGCCGCTCGTCCTCGGAGAGGCGGGTGTCCTGGAAAGGATACTCCTGGGCACGCAGCGAGGCGCATCCCAGGAGTATCATTAGACTGGTGATGATTCTTTTCATCGCCTGTTATTTAAACGACTCTCCGGCTTTGGCGAGGGCCTTGGGAAGGCACTCCTGCCAGAAATTCCAATAATGGATGCCGTCGCGCTCTATCCACTCCACCTTGATGCCCTGCTCGGACATATAGTCGGCAAGTTTCTTGGTGCCGGCATTGTCTACGGTGGTGTCTTGGTTGCCCACCTCAAAGGTAAAGCCGGGGAACACGGACTTGTCTGGCTGGGCGTCCACGAGCGCCTTCATGTCGCCGGAAGTCGCGGGACTCATCGCGTATGCGTAAGTGAACTTCTCCGGATATTTGAGCGCGTGGAGCGTGGTGCCGTATCCGCCCATGGAAAGGCCTGCGATGGCCCTTTTGCCGTTGCACTTGTAGAGATTCTCCACCTCGGGGAAAAGCTCCTGGTGCATATAGGTCTCGTAGGCGCCGGAATAGAACATAGACAGGCCGTTAGGCATGATGATGACCATGGGAACTCCGCCGTCCTTGACATACTGCTGGGCGATGGCGCGGGCGTTGCCCTTCTCTACCCAGCAGCGGTCCAGATGGGCCTGGTCTCCGCTCTCGTAGCCGTGAAGCAGGTACAGGAACGGGTAGGTCTTGGTGTCGTCGTAGCCGTTGGGAAGCCACACGGAATAAGTCATCTTGCGGCTGAGGACTGTGCTCTTGATGGTCATGTCCTGGTACAGTTTGTCCTCGGCCCGGAGGAGGTCGAGAAGCGTGTTCTTGCCGTTCTCCGGATCGGGCTGCTCAGGTTCGGTAGGTTTACCCTCGCAGGCACTGAGGGCAAGGGCCCCCAGTGCAAGCGACAGGAATATCAAAACTTTTTTCATTATTACTTGACAACGTAACCGGGGAAGTAGACATTACCGCCATCTTTGCTGCGATAAGCATCAACTTCAATCACATCACCGGCATTCACCTGGGTTGTGAAATTGGCACGAGGGATTACAATCTCCATCTTGACGATATCGGAAGCCGTAGCAGGCTGGTTGCCGGCGATAACGATGTTATCCAGCGCCAGGCCCTTTGCCTCTCCGCCATTCGGGTTATCCTCAATCTTAGGAGCATCGGCAGAGCCGCCGAACAGGTACATGAAAATGAATGCGTCATACTTATT
>JAFZXV010000028.1 GCA_017616595.1 Bacteroidales bacterium | reverse complement strand
GGAGCCCTCGGCGGAGCAGGCCAAGAAACTCGACGCAGACCTTATGGCGGAACTGTCGCACCTCATAGAAGAGAAGGAGCTGTTCCTGCGCAAAGACCTGCGTGTTGCCGACATCGCCAAAGAGCTTGCCACCAACCGCACCTATATGAGTATCCTGGTGAACAACCTCACCGGCTCCGGCTTCTCAGACCTGATTAACGGCTACCGCATCCGCTACGCCCAGCAGCTTATGCTGGAGCACCCCGAGATGGTGCACGGCGACGTTGCCATCGCCTCCGGCTTTGCCTCCCGCACCGCCTTCCTCCGCACCTTCAAGGCAAAAACAGGGCTTTCTCCTACCGAGTGGAAGGAAAGTCTGAAATAATTCCTATCTTTGGAATTATGGCAGACAATTATCTGGAAAGGCGTGAAGAGGCGCTTAGGACTGCGGGTCACACGGTTGTGCGCCGCAATACCCCTTCATTGGAAACTCTTCTTATGAAAAACCGCAGCCACCGGGGCTTCGACAAATCCTACGTCGTAGCAATGCGGCAGCTGGAGACAATAGTATCCGTCAACAACAAGATTCCGTCCAGCAAGAACGGCCAGTTCTTCCGCTTCAAACTCCTTGACGCCGCCTCCGGTGGAGAAGACTTCTGCCGCAAGTTCCTGCACTTCGGCGCCTACCTTCCGGAACTGCATCTGCCCGTCCCTGGCTCGGAGCCGCAGGCCTTCATCATAGCCTGCGCCACCGTTCCCGAGTCGCCGTCGGTAGACATAGACCTTGGTATTGCGCTCCAGAGCATGGCGCTCAAAGCCGTCGAGATTGGCCTTAACGCGCTGATAGTAAGAGCCTTCAACCATCAGGACGTCAAAGACGCTCTGGGCCTGCCCCTCGAGCCCCTGGCTGTTCTTGCCATCGGCAAGGGAACAGACAAGATAGAACTCGTTGATGTTCCCGCCGGTTCCGACCTCCGCTATTACCGCAAGGACGGAGTCCATTACGTCCCGAAAATCAGCATCTCCGACCTTATAATTTAGTTTCAAGAGGCTAGGCAAAAAAGACCTGCCTCATTCTTTCACCTTCGGACCCTACGGGTCCTCGTCCCTCCCACTGCTCCGCAGCGGGCCCCTCCCGTTCATAGGCCACGGGCGGCCACGTTCCAGAATGAGGCAGTCTTTTTTGCCTGAAACTATTGCAAATTCAAAAAAACGTCGTATCTTTGCGATATCAAAATGATATTATTATGAAAACGAACGAATTTTCCTACAAAGGCCTTTGCCTTAACGGATTCCTTGCATTATTCCTGGTTGTAGTACTGTTTGCGGCTGTTATTTACTGCTTTATACAGGCGGACACCCGTCCTGCATTTGCCTTATTCGGCGGAGTGGGAATGCTGCTCTTCGCCCTCTGCATCAACGGCTTCATCAAACTTGAACCCAACGAGGCCAAGGTGCTCGTGTTCTTCGGAAAGTACAGCGGCACTTTCACCCGCACCGGTTTCTACTGGGTCAACCCCCTTCTGAGCAAGAAAGGCGTAAGCCTGCGTGCCCGCAACCTCAACCCCGAGCCCATCAAGGTCAACGACAAAGCCGGCAACCCGGTTATGATAGGCATGGTTCTGGTCTGGAAGCTGCAAGATACATATAAGGCTCTGTTCGAGATAGACAGCCAGTCGCTCGCCGCTCCCGCCGCCAAAGCCACATCCGGCAGCATTTCCCGTATGCTCGCCCAGGCCTTCGAGAACTTCGTCCGCGTGCAGAGCGACGCCGCGCTGCGTCAGGTGGCCGGCTGCTACGCATACGACAACGCAGATTCCGCCGACGAGCTCACCCTCCGCAGCAACGCAGAAGAGATCAACGAGCAGCTCGTCCGCACCCTCAACGAGCGCCTCTCCATGGCCGGTATCCACGTAATGGAAGCCCGCATCAACTATCTCGCCTATGCTCCGGAGATTGCAGCCGTGATGCTCCGCCGCCAGCAGGCAGACGCCATCATAGCCGCCCGCGAGAAGATAGTCGACGGTGCAGTGAGCATGGTCAAGATGGCCCTTGACAAACTCAAGGACGAGGGCGTTGTAGACCTGGACGAGGAGCGCAAGGCCGCAATGGTCAGCAACCTTCTGGTAGTCCTCTGCGGCGACGAGCCCGCACAGCCTGTAGTCAACTCCGGCTCCCTGTACTAGTATGTCCAAAGAAAAAGAAGCTGTAAAGAGCTTCGTCCTCCGGGTGGATCCGGAAACGATGGACGCTCTGGAACGTTGGGCTGCGGACGAGTTCCGCAGCATCAACGGTCAGCTCCAGTGGATAATCAACGAGGCGCTACGGCGAGCCGGGCGCAAGGGAGGAGCGGGGAAGAATTAAGCCCAATCAGTTCAGCACCAGCGCAAACGGCCCGTTCTTCATCCCTTTGGGGAGCCGGACGGTTACCTGATCCCCTGATACTTTAACGCGAAGGCGCTTGCCGCTGCCGAGCATCTTGACTTTGCCGGAAGGAATGTTTCCGGTCCAGGTGAGGGTCTCGGGAGCGGCTTCGTCGTCCTCGGGGGCGTAGATGGCGTATTTGGTGCGGCCGTCTTTGGAGGCGGTAAACCAAACGCTGCCGCCGTTGGAGAAGACGGGAGTGGGGCGGGTGCCGTAGATTGCGGCGCCGTTGACCTTGAGCCAGGCGCCAATCTCGGAGAGGATGGCCGCGGCGTCATCGTCTATCAACCCTTGCGGCGTGGGGCCTATGCCTAGCACGAAGTTGCCGCCTTTGGCAACGATCTGCGCAAGCATCGCAATGATTTGCCCGGCGCTCTTGTAGCGGTGGCCGGGCGTCCAGCCCCAGTCGTCGGAAAGCGGGATGCAGGACTCCCAGGGGTGCATTATCTGGCCGGCGGGGAAGGTGCGCTCCGGCGTCTGGTAGTTCTCGTTGGGCCCGCCTATCGTGCGGTCTACGATGATGATGCCGGGGTTGTTGCGGCGTATATCCGGCACCAGGCTGTCCAGGCCGATTTCCTCGCCGCTCACCCAACCTCCGTCCAGCCAGAGTATGTCTATGTTGCCGTAGCGGCCGTCGGTAATCTCGCCGATCTGGTTGCGGGTGTAGTTTACATACGACTCCCACCAGTCGGGATGCATCTTCTGCTCGTAGTTGTAGTGACGGTTAGGCGTGGCGTAATAGGGGCTCCAGTAGCCGGGGTGGTGCCAGTCGGGCTTGGAAAAGTACTCGCCTATCATGTAGCCGTGGCTGCGGAAGGTGTCGAATACGGGTTCCACGAAGTCCTTGCCCGCGGGGCCTTTGGCCGATGAGAAATCGGTGTACTGCGAGTCGAAGAGGCAGTAGCCGTCGTGATGCTTTGTGGTGAATATCAGGTACTTCATGCCTGCGTCGTCGAAGACACTTGCCCATTGCTCAGGGTCGAAGTCAACCGGGATGAAGTCTTTAGCCAGACCCCAGTACCACTGCTTGTAGCCCTCGTAGGTGCTGCCCTCGGGACGCACGATCCAGCTCTCGTTGCAG
>JAFZXV010000027.1 GCA_017616595.1 Bacteroidales bacterium | reverse complement strand
GAAAGTGACCACGGTGTGGAAGCCGCTCATCTGAGAGACTTCATTCATCTTTAGGTTTGGGTCCTTGCGGATTAAGTCCACGGCATAACGGACCCTGTAGCAATTGACCATCTGATTGAAGTTGCGCCCCGAATGAAAATTTATGGCACGCGACAGGTACATCCTGTTGGAGCGCGTCATCCTGGCCAGGTCTTCTATGTTGAAGCCGTCCTGGAGCCATGGCTTGCGCGTTTCCATGATGCGCACCACGTCGTTGAAGAGAGAGGCCGAGCGGCTGTCGGAATCGACATACTGTATGGGTTGCTTGAATGCGGAGCCCCTTTGTGTCTTGCGGATCAGAGTCTCCTTATCCTGCCCCAGAAACAAAGTGACGCGCTTGTAAACCCGGTAATACTGGGCAACATACAACGCGCCCAGCACACCTGCCCAGCTCCATCCGGCCCAGGGGACACCGGAAAGGACGGGGATCATCGCACCCGCCCACACGCATATAAGAAGATGAAGTAGATACATGTAATCCTCCACCCCCTGCCACACGGCCGCCACGTGAAACAGAGTGGGTATCTGGGCAAACTTGTTGCGGCTCTTGTAAAAGGCATATCCCATAAGCACTATGGTGCCGCAGGAAACCGCCACCCCCGAGGAGGCTCCCACAATCTTAAGCAGAAGCGCAAGCGCAATGGACGCCCAGGCAAAGCCGAGCGAAGGAGCTGCCGATTCATGTGCGGAGGGATACAGCATCAGGACCTGGATCCCCCACCATAAATCCACACACAAAGATGCGGCGCAAATCCCTTTGGAGGATACTGCGTCGCATAGGAATGCCGCCGGCAGGATTGCCAGGGACATCAGCCTTAAAAACAAATGCTCAGATAAAAACTTTTTCATAACGGAGCCAAAAATAAATCTTGGCTCCGACATTCAGGGGGTCCGGACGGGGGATTTTTAAGGGGTTGATTATAATTATAAAGATTATTTTTTAACCTTCAGCTTTTCCTTGATCTGGTCGAACCCCTTGCCGTAGACGCCCGTTACGGAAGTTACCGAAAGGAAGGCGTTAGGGTCTACGGACTTAATCATCCTAAGAAGCAGGCTCACATCCGTGCGGCGGGTTATAACCATCAGCACCTCAGTGTTTTGCTTGGTGAACCAGCCTTTGCCGTCGAGCACCGTGACGCCGCGGTGCAGCTCGGAGGTAATCAGGTCGGCAATCTGGTCGTACTTGCTGGAAAGGATGAACAGCTGGACGGACTGACGGCTGCCGGACAGATAAAGGTCGAGCACGGTGCTGTTGATGACCACCAGTATGAAACCGTAGACCACCGTGGTAATCTTCTCCGGCCAGGGCAATACCCCGCCGTCGGCGGTATATGAAGGGACGAGCAGCGAAGAAAGGATGATTACTACGTCCATCCACAGGATCATCCGCCCGGGCGAGACATTCCGGTACTTGTTAACGACCAGGGCTACTATGTCCGTACCTCCCGTACTGCCGCCTTGCGACATAGTCATACCGATGCCCACGCCGGCAAGGATGGCTCCCATGATGGTACTCATCAGCTTGCCGTTCTCCACCGCCAGGATCTGGGTGATCTCAGCAGGCACAACGCCCTGGAGCACATTGAGCCCTATGGAGGCTACTATGACGGCATATATCGTCTTGCCGCCGAAGCCCTTGCCCAGGGTCAACATGCCTATTATCAGCAAGATGGCATTGACGCCAAAATAGACCGTACCTATCTTTACCACGCCCTTGGTGGCATACTGCACTATGGAGGCCACACCGGACACTCCGCCGCCCACAAGGTTGTTGGGAATGAGGAACAGCACCCAGGCCATGACGTACATCAGCAGGCCCAAGGTGATGATTGAATACTCCTTGAGGAAAACGAAAACCGACTTCTTATTCATCTTTCTTCTTTTTTTTGATATGGATGCCGGCCTTGATTTCCTCAAAGCCCTCTCCATATACGTTATGGGTTGGCGACACAGACATGAACGCCTTGGGGTCGATGTCTTTGATGACTTTGGAAAGCACCGGGAACTCCTTCTGGTTGATGAGGATCAGGAGCACGTTTTTCTCCTGCTTTGTATACCAGCCCTGGGCGTGAAGTACCGTGACTCCCCTCTCCAGGTCGTTGGCTATATAGTCCGCAATATCCTTGTACCTGTTGGAGAATACGATGAGCTGGTAAGAAGACTTCTTACCGCCCACCACAAAGTCTATGATCATCATAAACGTCACAATCTCCACAAGACCGTAGCAGGCGTCTGCGAACACCTTGCCCGGAAGGAACAGCAGCAAAGACACCACCACAAAGTCCAGCACGAAGAACGCAGTGCTCAGAGACACGGGCCAGAACTTGTTGATCATTATGGCTATGATGTCGGTGCCGCCGGTACTGCCGCCGTAGCGTATTACAAGTCCGATCCCGACGGCCTCCAGCACACCAGCGATAATAGGGATGAGCAGCGTCTCCCGAACGAAGAAGAACTCCCCGGGGATGCTGTGGAGCACCGTGAGGGAAGAGACTATCTCCATCGCAAGCGACGACATACCTATGCAATACAGCGTCTTGAAGCCGAATCCTATACCCATCGCCAGCACTGCAATCAAGATAAGGATTACGTTTATTGCGATGTATGAATACTGCGCCTGGATGAGGCCGCCGGTGGCATACTGGATAATGGTACACAGACCCATCATTCCGCCGGCCGACATCCCGTTGGGAATCATGAAGCACTCCCAGGAAATGGCAAAGACAAAGCAGGCGAATGTGAGGGCAAGGTACTCCCACACCGTCTTCAGGACCTTCTTACTCATTTTACGACTATGTTTACAATCCTTCCGGGAACCACGATGACCTTTACGATCTGCTGCTCCCCTACATATTTAGGCGTAAGCTCTGCGGCGCGCACGGCGGCCTCTACCTCTGCGGGGCTGCTGCTGCGGGGCATATCCACCGTAAAACGCATCTTGCCGTTGAACTGCACGGGATAGGTGATGTTGTCTTCCGCTGCATACGCAGGCACGAATTCGGGGAACGAGGCGTCTGCAACCGAGCCGTCGTGCCCCAGCTTCTCCCAAAGCTCTTCCGCGATATGCGGGGCGAAGGGGCTGAGCAGCACAACTAGAGGCTCGAGGATAGCGCGCTTGCTGCATCCGAGGGCCGTAAGGTCGCTTACCGCTATCATAAAGGCACTTACGGTAGTGTTGTAAGAGAAGTGCTCTATGTCTTCCTGCTCCTTGCCTATGAGTTTGTGGAGGGCCTTGAGCTCGTCGCGCGTGGGTTCATCGTCGGTCACGAGCCACTGGTCTCTGTTGTAGAACAGGCGCCAGAACTTCTTGAGGAAGCGGTTTACGCCGTCTATGCCCTTGGTATCCCAGGGCTTGCTCTGCTCCACGGGGCCGAGGAACATCTCATAGAGACGCAGGGTATCGGCGCCGTAGGTGTCGCAGATGAGGTCCGGATTGACCACGTTGTACATAGACTTGCTCATCTTCTCCACGGCCCAACCGCAGCGGTATTCGCCATTCTCCAGCTCGAATTCGGCATCGGCAAACTCGGGCCGCCAGGCGCGGAAGGCGTCGAGGTCGAGCACGTCGCCGTGGACTATATTCACGTCGACGTGGATTTCCGTGGTGTCGTACCTGTCTTTGAGGCCCACGGACACGAATCTATTGGTGCCCACGATGCGGTACACGAAGTTGGATCTGCCCTGTATCATTCCCTGGTTGACCAGCTTGCGGAAGGGTTCGTCTTCGCATACGTAGCCGAGGTCGTACAGGAACTTGTTCCAGAAGCGGGAATAGATGAGGTGCCCCGTCGCATGCTCGGTGCCGCCCACGTACAGGTCTACGGAGCGCCAATAATCGTTTGCGTCCTTGCTTACAAGCGCCTCCGAATTATGGGGATCCATATACCTGAGGTAGTATGCGCTGGAGCCTGCAAAGCCGGGCATGGTTGACGTTTCCAGCGGATATCCGCTCCATGTCCAGTTCTCCGCACGGGCAAGCGGTGCCTCGCCGGTGGGCTTGTATGAGCTGATTTCCGGGAGACGGAGCGGGAGTTCGCTCTCCGGCACGGGGCAAGGGATGCCGTCCTTATAGTAAATCGGGAAAGGCTCGCCCCAATAACGCTGGCGGGAGAATATGGCGTCTCGCAGGCGCCAGTTGGTCTTCCTGCGGCCGAGGCCCTTAGCCTCGACGTAATCCTTTGCAGCCTCGATGGCCTGCTTGACGTCCATTCCGTTCAGGAAGCCGGAGTTGCACATCTTGCCCTCCTTTGCGTCGAACGACTCTTCGCTTACGTCGCAGCCCTCGATGATGGGGACGATGGGGAGATCGAACTTGCGGGCAAATGCATAGTCTCTGCTGTCGTGCGCCGGCACTGCCATTATGGCGCCGGTGCCGTAGCCTGCAAGTACGTATTCGGAAATCCATATGGGAATCTTCTCCCCGGTAAGCGGATTGATACCGTAAGCACCTGAGAATACGCCGGTTACAGTCTTGGTTTCTGCGATTCTCTCCCTCTCTGTCTTCTTGGCCACCTCCTTGAGGTATGCGGCGACGGCCTCCTTGCGGTCTGCGGATGTGAGCTCGTCCACCAGCTCGCTCTCAGGCGCCAGCACCATGAAGGTGACGCCGAATATGGTGTCTACGCGGGTGGTGAAAATGGTGATGGGCTTCTGCCGGCCGTCGCACTCTGTGTTGAATACCACCTCGCAACCGTCGGAACGGCCTATCCAGTTGCGCTGCATCTCCTTGAGGGAATCGCTCCAGTCCAGCTGCTCCAGAGACTCCAGCAGACGTGCGGCATAAGCCGATACGCGCAGCTGCCACTGGGTCATTTTCTTCTGCTCCACGGGGAATCCGCCGCGCACGCTGAGGCCGTCCTTAACCTCGTCGTTGGCGAGCACGGTACCGAGCCCCTCGCACCAGTTGACTGATGTTTCTCCCTGATACGCAATGCGATAGCGCATCAGAATATCGGATTTCTCTTTCTCGGAAGCGGCGGCCCATACCTCGGGCGTGACGTCTTCGTAACCGGTGGTCTCGAACTTGGCGACCAGCTCCTCTATGGGGCGCGCCTTGTCCTGAGCCGGGTCGTACCAGCTGGCGAACATCTTGAGGAAGGCCCACTGCGTCCACTTGTAGTATTCAGGGTCGCAGGTGCGGATCTCGCGGTCCCAGTCGTAGCAGAAACCGATGCGGTCCAGCTGGCTGCGATAGCGGTTGATGTTGTCCGTGGTGGTCTTCTCCGGGTGCTGGCCGGTCTGGATGGCGTACTGCTCGGCAGGAAGGCCGAAGGCGTCGTAGCCCATGGGATGCAGCACGTTGAAGCCCTTGAGGCGTTTGTAACGGGAATAGATGTCGCTCGCGATGTAGCCGAGGGGATGCCCCACGTGAAGGCCCGCGCCGGAAGGGTACGGGAACATATCGAGTACGTAATACTTGGGCTTGGAGGGGTTCTCTACTGCCTTGAAGGTCTTATGCTCGGCCCACCAGGTCTGCCATTTGCTTTCGATTGACTTGAAATCGTAATCCATATATCGTTATTTTTTCTTTTCCAGACGGAATTCCACGTTCAGGGACATCTGCGCCTTTACCTTCTTGCCGTTTACGCGGCCGGGCTTCCAGTCGGGCGACGCCTTGATGACGCGCAGGGCTTCTTCTTCCAGCAGGGGGTGAGAACTGCGCGCGGCCTTTACTGAGGTCACGTGCCCTTTTTCGTCGATTATGAAATCTACCAGCACGCGCCCCTGGATGCCCTGCTGAACGGCCTCGCGGGGATATTTCAGATACACGTACACCCATTTCTTGAGGAAGACCGCAGGGTCTGCGCTTCCGAGGAAGGTGGGCTTTGTGTCGCACTCGTAATATGGCACGACGCCCTTGCTGCCGGCCAGATACTGCTCTTTGGCCGCCTCGGAAGGGTTGAATTCAGGCGCCGGGCGGCCGGACAGCTCGATGATGTAGTTGTATATGTACTCCACTTCCCTCTCCATCCAGTCGTATTCCAGGATAGACGGAGTATCGCGCTCGGTGTTGTACTCCGGATACATCCCCGTAGTAAACATGACGGTGGGGATTTTGCGGTCGTAGAACATACGGTGGTCGGACGGGCAGGGCTCGGGAGCCACCACCTTGGGATGGACCGGCTGCAGGGTCGCAGAGAGCGAGGTTGCTATGCTGTTCATGTCGGCATTGGAAGCAGTGAAGGCATAAAATCCGTTGCTGCCGGTACCCAGCATTTCCAACTCTACCGCGGCCTCTATGTTGGCGACGTCGGGGAAGGAACGGTTGAGGAAGTACCACGACCCGGCGCATTCCGGAATGGAAGCGCCGTATGCCGCCAGTATGACGGAACGCCCCAGCAGCACCTTGTTGGTGACGAGCCGCTCGCTTAGCTGGAGGAGCATCGCAAGCCCGGAGGCGTTGCCGTTGGCACCGTAGAAGGTCTTTGTAACAGGCTGTCCATCAATACTTAACGTGCGCGGGGCAAGGTTGTCCAGGCGCGCATAAACCACTACGTATTTATCTTTCAGGCGGGAGTCGCTGCCCGGAATGAACGCCGCCACGTTGCGCGAGCGCAGGGTGTCTCCGTTCTCTCTCTGGATGCCGAAGAGATCTCCTTCCGGAGAAGCGTAGAGCAGGTCGGCCCCCGTTTCCTGCAGGCGCTGGGACATATAGCGGGCAGCCTCGAGTTCCCCCTCGGTACCGGCGGCGCGCCCCTCGAGAGCGGCGGACGCCAGGAAAGAAACGTCTTCTTTGAGGGCGCGCACCATCTCGCTGTCGCCAAGGTCGGAGTACGATGGCGTGCGATACTGGGCCGATGCAAAAATCGGCAGCAACAGTGCGACGGCGACGGCGAACTTCTTCATAACCTATTCATTTACAAGCACCCACACCTCTTTGGGGCCATTGGGAATCCGGCGCAGCTTGCGATATGCCTCCAGAGCCTCGGCAACCTTGTTGCAAGGGCACACGAGCACCGCGGAGAGTGTGCTGTAATACTTGAGGACGTATGCCTGGTAGCCTTCTGCCTGATAGCGGAGGGCAAGTTTCTCTGCATTGGGAGCGCTGGAGAAGACGCCGACCACCAGGGCGTAGCGGCTGCGCAGGCGCGACTGCGGAATGTTGACGTAAGACGACGCCTTATGGTACTTGCCAATGTGGATTAGCGTATCCAGAGCGTGCAGGGAGTCTTCCACGGCACGCCGGGCGGCGGCCACCGAGTCCAGGCGGGCCTGTTTGACCGAGTCTCTGACAGCGGCCTGCCGGAGCTCGTGCTGCTCAATCCTGGCCTTCTTTGCCTCTATCTGGGCAGATGTGGGGCGCCCGGCGAGCGTGCGGAAAAAGTCGCAGCCGCCGGCAAGGCAGAGCAACAGTGCTAAGGCGAATACGGTTGTCAGCTTCTTCATAACCTACAAAATTAATAATTATTTTTATATTTGTGAGTGCGAAAATCGCTAGCCATAATCCTCGCCCTGTTTCTGGCGTCTTTCCAGGCACCCGCGCAGCTGCTTTGCCCCATGCCAAAGGCGCGTCCGCTCTATTCCATGTCAGATACCGTCAGCCTCTACATAATCGGCGACGTGATGATGCATGCCAAACAGCTGGACCACGACTGCGAATACTTCCTCAAATACCTTGCCCCGCACATGCAGGAGGCCACTTTCTGCATTGCCAACCTTGAATTCCCGCTCGGCGGCGAGCCCTATACCGGCTACCCGGCCTTCTCCACCCCGGACTGGTATCCGGAATACATTGCCAGATGCGGCACGGATGTGTTCCTGACAGCAAACAACCACGTCCTGGACAAAGGCACGGCAGGCCTTGAGCGCACCATAAAAGTGTACGACAAGCTGGTCGATTCCCTGGGCATACAATACACGGGAATAGGCAAAGAGCCTCTGATTCTCAGACGCAGGGGCCTTTCCATCGCCCTGGTCAACTTTACCTACGGCACAAATATGGCTCCGGAGCGCCTTGAGCCCGACGTTTTGCGTATGCGACAGAGCGATGTAAAAGTCTGCATAGACAAAGCCAAGGCCCAGGAGGCTGACTTCATAGTCGCACTCCCCCACTGGGGCGCGGAATACGTGCTCACGCACGGCCCGACGCAAGAGCATTGGGCATCCTGGCTGGCCAAGCAGGGATGCTGCGCCGTGGTCGGAGCGCATCCGCACGTAGTGCAGGATACATCGCACGTCGCCGGCATCCCCGTTGTGTATTCAATGGGAAACGCAGTGTCCAACATGAGCGCCATCAACACCCGGCTGGAGCTTGCCGTGACGCTCCGCTTCGTGCAGAACCACGTCACCGGAGAAAAGGTAATGCTGGAACCGCAGCTGGACTGGCTCTGGTGCACCCTCCCCGGCATGCTCACGGAGAGCTACGCCACCATCGTAATAAAAGAATGGGCCACCCGTCGCAACGAATGGCTCACTCCCTCCGATTTTGATAATATGATGGCTACTCTGCAACGTGTGCAGGAAGCCACAGGCATTGGCAGGGACTAGTTGCCTGCTGCCATTGCGCTGTATTTCTCGTACTTCTCTGCAAACTCACCTTCTGCGCGGAAGCGGAAGCAGGCATTCTTGAGGTACTCGGCAACGCCGACCTTGGTCTCGTCGTCTACGAGGTTGATGGCCTTCTCGAATGCAGGGATGCAGTTCTTGAGGGACTCAACGAACTTGGCATCGAGCTCGCGGTACTTGGCGTCGTTCATCTCGTTGGCGGCCTCTTCCTGATACTTGAGTGCCAGGTTGTAATAGAGGATGCCCTCTCCGATGTAGCCGAATGCATAGTTGGGATCTATGCCTGCGCAGGCGCGGTAAGACTCGAGTGCCTTGTCTGTGAGGCCGAGCTTCTCGCAGATGTTACCCTCCACATAATAGAGAGATGCGTTGTTGGGCTCGTTCTTCTTTGCCTCGGCCAGGAGTTCGAACAGGCGGTCTGTGCTGCCGTCGCTGGAGATATAGTAGTTGATGAGTCCGACGAGGATGCTCTGGCTCTGAGGGAACTTCTTGAAGCCCTCTTCCAGGATGTCCTTGCCTTTCTCTTCATTGCCTTCTTTGCCTGCGATGTCTGCAAGCTTTGCAAAGACCTCACCGTCTTCTGAATAGTAGCCTGCGTTGAGGCACTGCTCGAAGAAGCGCTTTGCACGCTCGTTCTGGCCGAGATACCAGGCGGTAAAGCCGGCGTTGTAGATGGAGTTGGTGTCCAGCTCGCTCAGAGGAGCGTATGCTGCGGCTGCAGCTGCATCTTCGAAGTCTTTGGAGGCCTGGTCGTACTCGCCGAGGGTGTAGCTCGTGTATGCCTTCTCTACGAGCTTGGTGTTGATGGACTTGAGTGCGCCCTTGATGTCCTTGGACTTGCTGCATTTGGCGTCGAACTCGCCGGCCTTGGCATAGGCGGCGGCTGCAAGCTGCAGTGCGTCGGGCAGGATGGGCTTGCTGATCTCAACCATCATCAGCTGGGCCATAGGGTCTTCTCCGCTGAAGTAGTAGTTGTGGTTCTCGTAAGTCTCTTTTACAAACTCCTGGCCTCCGAGCACGACCTTCTCTACCTTGGAAGGCTTCTCTCCGCCGAGGAGCTGGATTTCCTGACGGGATGCGCCAACCCAACCGTTGCCGTAGGTGGCGTCGAATGCACCGACCAGGGTCTGTCCGTACTTGATCCAGGTTGCGAACTTGGTGTTCTTTTTGGGATTCTCCGTGTCTGCTTTTGCTTTTTCTACAGCCGTTGTTGCAGCGGGAACGCTTTTCACCTGGGCGTTTGCGGAGGTGAAGGCGGCCACGAGGGCCAGCACCATAAGTATTCGTTTCATTGTTATAAAGGTATTTGGTTTATTCTGTCTGTTCGCCTTCTTCTGCGGGAGTTTCGTTCTCTTCCTCCTTGGGTACCGGGCAGACTGCGGCGATCGAGTCTCCCTCGCGGATGTTGATGAGCTTGACGCCCTGAGTGGCACGTCCGGCGACCCTGATATCGGAAACCGGCATACGGATGGTGAGGCCGGATTTGTTGATTATCATGAGGTCGTTCTCTTCAGTTACGGACTTTATTGCAACAAGCGGGCCAGTTTTGTCCGTAATGTTGATGGTACGTACGCCCTTGGCGCCGCGAGCGGTCTTGCGGTACTCTTCTGTGTCGGTACGCTTGCCAAAGCCGTTCTCGCTGACTACCAGCACTGTACGGGCTGAATAATCGGCATCGGACGGGTTGGCGGAGAGGGCTCCGATTACCTCGTCGTCATCGTCGATATTGATACCGCGTACGCCGGAACTGTTGCGGCCGAGGGACCTGAGTTCGTCCTCGTCGAAGCGGCAGCAGCGGCCCTTGCGGGCGGCTATCATGATCTCGTGCTTGCCGTCTGTGAGCAGTGCGTCCAGGAGTTCGTCTCCCTCGCGTATGTTGATGGCGCGTATGCCCTTGTTGAAGCTGCGGGAGTTGGTGTAGTCTGCGAGGTCGGTCTTCTTGATGACGCCCTTCTTGGTAACGAGGATGACGTAACGCTCGGCATCCGTGTCTGCATTCTTGGGGAGAGGGATGTTGAGGTAGGTGCGGATCTTGTCGTCTGCGTCTATGGAAAGAAGATTCTGCACGGCGCGGCCCTTGGAGGTACGGGTACCCTCCGGCAGCTCGTAAACCTTCTTGCAATAGCGTATGCCCTGGTCTGTGAAGAAGAGCATCACGGAATGCATATTGGCAACGTAGATGTGCTCTATGAAGTCTTCGTCCCTGGTGGCGCTGGCCTTCTTGCCCACGCCGCCGCGGCTCTGGGTGCGGAACTCGGCAAGCGGGGTTCGCTTGATGTAGCCCATGTGGGAGATGGTTATGACCACGTCCTCGTCGGGATAGAAGTCCTCGGGGTTGAACTCGTCTGCGCTGAGGGTGATTTCTGTGCGACGCTCGTCTCCGTATTTGGCTTTCATCTCTGCGGTCTCTGCCTTGACTATGGCAAGCTGCTCGGTCTCGCTGGCGAGGATCTCCTGGCAGCGGGCGATGAAGCGCTCCAGATCGTCGTATTCCGCCTGCAGGCGCTCTTTCTCCAGGCCGGTGAGCTGGCGGAGGCGCATCTCCACGATGGCGGCTGCCTGGATTTCCGTGAAGCCGAAGGTGGCGATGAGCTCAGCCTTTGCGTCGTCTACGCTCTTGGAGTGGCGGATTATGGCCACAATCTCGTCTATGACGTCTATTGCCTTAAGGAGACCTTCCAGGATGTGGGCGCGCTTGAGGGCCTTGTCCAGCTCGAAGCGGGTGCGGCGCACCACAACCTCGTGGCGGAATTCCACGAAGTTGGCAATCATCTCCTTTAGGGTGAGAGTGCGCGGACGGCCCTTGACAAGCGCCACGTTGTTGATTGCGAAGCTGCTCTGCAGCGCGGTGTATTTGAAGAGGGTGTTGAGCACAACGTTGGAGTTGGCGCCCATCTTGAGGGGGATCTCTATGCGGATGCCCTCGCGGTTGGTGAGCTCCAGCAGGTCTGCTATGCCCTCTATCTTCTTGTCACGCACGAGTTCGCCGATGTGGGCTATCATGTCGCGCTTGTTGACCATGTACGGGATTTCCGTTACCACGATGGTCTCACGGCCGTTGTCTGCAACCTCGATTTCCGTGCGGGCGCGTACCACTACCCTGCCTCGTCCGGTGCTGTATGCATCTACGATGCCCTGGCGGCCCATGATGATGCCTCCGGTGGGGAAATCGGGGCCCTTGACGTGCTCCATCAGTTCCTCGGTGGTGATGTCCGGATTGTCTATGTAGGCGCAGATGGCGTCTGCAATCTCTCCGAGGTTGTGGGGAGCCATATTGGTGGCCATACCCACGGCGATGCCGGCGGAGCCGTTAAGCATCAGCAGAGGGAGTTTGGTGGGGAGGACGGTGGGTTCCTGGAGGGAATCGTCGAAGTTGAGGGTCATGTCGACGGTGTCTTTGTCCAGGTCTGCGAGGATGTCTTCCGTTATCTTGGCGAGTTTGGCCTCTGTGTATCGCATTGCCGCCACTGGGTCTCCGTCCATGGAACCGAAGTTGCCCTGACCGAAGACGAGCGGATAACGCTGGTTCCACGGCTGGGCGAGGCGTGCCATTGCGTCGTAGACGCTGCCGTCTCCGTGTGGATGGTATTTACCGAGCACCTCGCCGACTATACGGGCGGACTTTTTTGTCTGGCCGCTGCTGCTCAGGCCCAGGCCGTCCATGCCGAAAAGCACCCTGCGCTGCACCGGCTTTAGGCCGTCGCGCACGTCGGGAAGGGCGCGGGAAACTATGACGGACATCGAATAGTCGATGTACGCGGTACGCATTTCGTGGTCTATCTCTACCGGCTCTATGTAGCCGTGTACGATTTCTTCACTTTCCATTTATACAAGTATCTTTATAAACGTACAAATATAATAAATATTTGCGAATTTTTGTGCATCTTTGTGGTATGGAATTACGCTTTTCCGACGATTTTCTGAAGGTGCTCGAGCTTAGCCGCAGCGAGGCCCTCCGTACAGGCTGGCACAACATCACGGCAGACCATATAATGCTGGGGATGCTGAGGCTTGACGGATGCTCCGCATGTATGGTCCTTGAGGCACTGGGGGCAGATACAGCCCTGTTCAAAGAGTACCTGGACGAGAGTCTTTTCTGCCCGGAGCAGATACCCTGGGAAGAGCGTGACAGCATCCATCCCTGCGAGAGTGCGCTTTCCCTACTGCAGCACTCCGCGCTTGAGGCCCGCCGCTGCGGCGCCCCCGCCGTGGAGCCATTTCACTTCCTGCTTGCAGTTTGCCGAATGTCAGGAACTTACAGTCACGACTGGCTCGCCGGCCAGGGCCTCTCGCTCCGCGCCCTCGCAGAGGCCTCCGGCCTGGACTGGAACAGCTACGGGCTCGACCAGCCGGCCATGGCTCATTCATCTACCGCCGTCATGACCGACCAGATTGATTCCGTCATGCCCGACCAGATCGGGCATCTCCCCGACCCCGACCTCCTCGCCTCCGCCATAGAGCAGCGCCTCCGCGAAGGATACACCACCCAGAACCCTCACGTCAGCTGAGCGGCTGAGGTATATATGGCTCCGCGGAGTCAAAAGAATCGGATATTTTCGCAGGCTCGCAAAAATATCCGATTTCTTTTGACCCCACCGCAAGCGGTCCCCCCTCTCCCTAGCCGAGGGCGGCAAGCCCGCGGAGCCAT
>JAFZXV010000026.1 GCA_017616595.1 Bacteroidales bacterium | reverse complement strand
GCCGCGGCGGCCTCGGCGGCAGCCTGCTGGGCGTCGTCCTGGGCGCGGGCGCTTGCGCAAAGCGCAGCCAATCCGCAGAATACCAATAATATACGTTTCATGCTAGTAGGATATTGCAAATACTACGCGCTGATGTGAAGGCTTGCCGGAGAAGATGTCTTTACCCTCTTCTTCGCACACATAACTGTCTACGGGGATGCAGCGGATGGTCGCCTTGGTGGCGTCTTTGATGGCCTGCTCGGTCTCTGTGGTGCCGTCCCAGTGGCAGAGGAGGAACTTGCCCTGCTGGATCTTAACCTGGAACTCCTCCCAGCTGTCGCACTTCTCTACGTTGGCGTCGCGGAAGGCGAGGGCCTTGTTGTAGATGCTCTGCTGGATGTCTGCAAGGAGACCCTTGATGTGCTCCTCGATGCCCTCGAGCTGCATTGTCTCTTTGGTGAGGGTGTCTCTCCTGGCAACCTCCACGGTGCCGGCGGCAAGGTCGCGGGCGCCCATGGCAAGGCGTACCGGGACTCCCTTGAGCTCCCACTCGGCAAACTTGAAGCCGGGACGCAGGGTATCGCGGTTGTCTATCTTGACGCTGACGCCGAGTGCCTCGAGTCCGCTCTTGATCTTGTCGAACTCCGCAAGCACGGCGGCAAGCTCTTCGTCGGTGCGGTAGATGGGCACCATGACCACCTGGATAGGGGCGAGTGCGGGAGGGAGCACGAGGCCGTTGTCGTCGCCGTGGGCCATGATGAGGGCGCCCATGAGACGGGTGCTCACGCCCCAGGATGTGGCCCAGACGTACTCCATCTTGCCCTCCTTGTTGGTAAACTGCACGTCGAAGCTCTTGGCGAAGTTCTGCCCGAGGAAGTGCGATGTGCCTGCCTGCAGGGCCTTGCCGTCCTGCATCATAGCCTCGATGGTAAGGGTGTCGATGGCGCCGGCAAAGCGCTCGTTGGGGCTCTTGTGGCCTACGATGACGGGCAGTGCCATTACGTTACGGGCAAAGTCTGCATATACGTGCACCATCTCTTCTGCCTTGGCCTGTGCGTCCTCGGCGGTGGCGTGGGCGGTATGGCCCTCCTGCCAGAGGAACTCTGCCGTGCGGAGGAAGAGGCGGGTGCGCATCTCCCAGCGCACCACGTTGCACCATTGGTTGCAGAGGAGGGGAAGGTCTCTCCAGGAGGTAATCCAGTTCTTGTAGGTGTTCCAGATGATGGTTTCCGAGGTGGGACGGACTATGAGCTCTTCTTCCAGCTTGGCCTCAGGGTCTACTACCACGCCTGAGCCGTCGGGCGCGTTCATCAGGCGGTGATGCGTTACCACGGCGCACTCCTTGGCAAAGCCGGCGACATGCTCGGCCTCGCGGCTGAAGAAAGATTTGGGGATGAAGAGGGGGAAATAGGCGTTCTGCACGCCGGTTTTCTTGAACATTCCGTCCAGGACGGACTGCATCTTTTCCCAAATTGCGTAGCCGTAGGGCTTAATGACCATGCAGCCGCGCACGGCGGACTGCTCTGCAAGGTCTGCCTTGAGGGCCAGGTCGTTATACCACTGGGAATAATTCTCTGCTCGTTTTGTTACCTCTTTTGCCATATTGCTAAAAATAATTATTACTTTTACACTCGGATTGATATGTGTGCGCGCGGCACGAATGTTGCGGTCACAAATATACAAACTTTTATCAAAGGAGGTATCAAAATGAAACGTAGCCTGATTATTTTATTGCCCGCATTATTGTTGCTGGCAGCTTGCGGGGCTGCCTCTCAATATGCCTCGGAGGCCCAGCGCTTCCAGGACGGAATCTATTACAGGCCTCTCCCAGTGATCGAGCTCAAGTCGGAAGAAGACTTCCGCGAGCTCGCCGCCGGCCAAATAGCTTCCGACACCCTTCGCAATCGCCTCAAGATCAACAACAGGCCGCAGGAGGAGGAAGATTACTATTCCCACCCCTACGACTACCGTTATCGTTTCCATTACAGCCCGTACATGTACGGCAGCTGGTATTATAACCCTTATCATTTCTGGGGGCCCTTCAACACCTGGGGCCAGTACTACTACGACCCGTTCTACAGCCTCTACTGGGATCCTTATTACGACCCGTTCTGGTATGGCGGCAGCTGGTATTATCCCCACTATTATTCCGGATATTACGGCCACTACGGCCGCTACGATTACTACGGCGGCACGCCCGTCAGGCCTTCCAACAACGGCATCGGGAGTTCCTACAGCCACGGCATTGTCGAGGGCGGCGGCAACCACCGCAGGGCCGGCAGCGTGGCGCCCGGCGCATCCTCGGGCTATTCAGTCCCGGCCAATGCTCCCAGGCGCTCCGGCATCCCCGTCAAGGCATACAATCCTGATTCCGGTCCCGGTGCCCCGAGCACTACCGGCAGCGTACGCTCCGCCAGGCGTGCCGGTGGATTCACGGTCTCTTCTTCATCTCCTGACTACAGCGGCTCGTCCGGCATCAGTACCCGCGGCGGTTCCGACTTCAGCAGCTCGGGCGGCAGTTATTCCGGCGGTTCTTCGTCCAGTAGCAGTTCGTCCAGCGGCGGTTCATCCGGCGGCAGCTATTCCGGCGGCAGCGGCGGCGGTGGCGGCGGACGCAGGTAATCTCTTAACCATTAACACTTCAGCATTATGAAACGTCTCTTCATCATATTGTCAGCAATAGCTTTTGTAAGCTTTACTGCCTCGGCTCAGGATTCCTACTATGCCGAGATGCTAAGCCGTAACAACTATTACGGTACGGCACGTTCCATCGGCCTCGGAGGTGCAATGACAGCCCTTGGCGGAGACCTTGGCTCCATCATGTACAACCCTGCCGGCTCGGCGGTAAACGACTACTGCCAGTTTACCATAACTCCCGGCCTGCTCTTTTCGGTAGCCAATACGTCATATGACGCCACGGGTATGGGCAACAGCTTCGGCAATCCCACGTCCACCACGCATGCCAAGTTCAACCTGCCCAACCTGGGCCTCAACCTGATATTCTATCCCGAGTACGAAAGCTGGATCACCTCCACTTCCATGGGCATTGTGGCCAATACCACCAATACCTACCTCAGGTATTCCACCGGCCGCGGGGTTAACGACCAGACATCCTTCCTCGGCAGCCTTGCCGCCGGCGCAAACGGCTTGACGTCAAGCGACTTTGGCAGAGACCTCAAAGCTGCCTACAACGGCAACCAGATAGGGGAATACGGCCCCGCGAGCTCACTCAAGTATGTAGGTGCAAACCAGGCGCTCCGGCCCGACGAGGCCTGGGCATACGTTCCCGGCGCCCTCAACCAGGCATCGATATACAACACGTACGGCACCAAGACCGACGTGGCGTTCAATATGGCCTTCAACGTGCAGGACCGTTTCTACTTCGGCTTCAACGTGAGCATACCCTCGCTCAACTACCGCAGGGAAGAGATATTCTCCGAGGCCGCCCAGCAGCCCGCTGCGTTCCCGGTCATCTTTGAATCCGGAGAGAACACCTACGTCTCCACCAACTACAAGAACTCGTCCAACACCTACCGCCTCAATACGGACGGCATCGGCATCAATGCCCGCTTCGGCTTCATCGCCCTGCTCACGGAGAGCCTGCGCTTCGGCGCCGCCATCCAGACGCCTACCTCCCTCAACCTCAGCGAGACCTGGGAGTATCGCGCATCTTCCGAGTACGAGGCTTCCCAGTTCGACAGCAGCGCATCATCGGACATCGGCTCATACGACTACAGCCTCCGTACCCCTTATGTGGTGGACGCAGGTATCGCCTATACCGTTGCCGGCCTCGGCCTCCTCAGTCTGGACTACGAGCTCTCTGACTACAGCGTAATGAAATACTACCGTCCAGACGGCGGTTATTTCGGAGAAGACATCTGGGCCAAGCAGAACTATGTAAACAACACCTTCTGCGGCCTGTCGCACTCGGTACGCGCCGGTGTGGAGTTCAAGCCCATACCTTCCGTCGCCCTGCGCGCCGGCTACAGCTTCGTTTCCGATCCGGAGAAATACTGGCTCGATTCCGAGGGCAAGCGCGTGACCGCAGAGACATGGAAGGGCTACAGCCAGGTGCTCACGGAGAGCCACTACTTCGACAAGGTGACCCACGGCATCTCGATAGGTGCGGGTTATTCTTCCTCCGGCTCCTTCTTTGCCGACTTTGCCCTCCGCATGACCTCTTATCCTACGGTATCCTTCTCGCCCTATTATTACGGCAGCTACGACGCCCAGGACAAAGACGGCAGCTACATAGCGGTTCTGGATCCTCTGGAGCGCATAGAGCACAGTATCTTCGACGCGGTACTCACCCTTGGCTGGCGTTTCTAGGATGAACCTTACTGCAGAGCAAATAGCCTCCCTGCTCGGCGGCACGGTGGAGGGAAACCCAAAGGCGTGCGTAACTTCCTTTGCCCGCATCGAGCACGGCAAGCCGGGGCAGGTGAGCTTCTTTGCAAACCCCAAATACGAGCGTTACGTTTATACCAGCAAGGCTTCGGTCTTGCTGGTTAATTCTGATTTCAAGCCTTCGCAGCCCGTGGCCGCCACTTTGGTGCGCGTACCGGACGCCTATGCGGCCGTGGCTTCCCTGATGGAATACGCCTCTGCCCAGGGCCGCCAGGCCAGATGGCACAGAGGCTTCTGCCGCATCGCCCTGAGCGCCCGCCTGGGCAGCAAAGTATGGGTTGGGCACTTTGTGACCATAGGCAAGGGTTGCAGCATCGGCTCCCGTACCCGCATAATGGACAATGTTACCATTGGAGCGGGCACGGTGATAGGGGAGGACTGCATAATCTACCCCGGCGTGCATATTTTTCCCGGCACAAAGATAGGCAACCGCGTCATCCTGCACTCCGGCTGCATAATTGGCGACGACGGCTTTGGCAATGTGCGCCGCGCCGACGGCAGCTGGCAGAAAATCGAGCATCTGGGTAACGTAATCATCGGCAACGACGTAGAGATAGGCTCCAACACAACCGTAGACCGGGCTCCCTCGGAGTCCACCGTTATTGAAGACGGTGTGCGCATAGACAACCTGTGCCAGATTGCCCACGGCGTGCGTATTGGCCGCAATACCGCAATGGCGGCAATGTGCGGCATAGCGGGCTCGGCTGTAATAGGAGAGGAATGCATCCTGGGCGGCCAGGTGGGCGTCAACGGGCACATAACCATCGCGCCCCGCACCACAGTCGGTGCCAAGTCGGCCGTCATCGGCAGCGTGCGCAAACCCGGCACCACCATCTACGGCAACCCCGCAATAGACCATAAGACATACCTGCGCGCCTACGCCCTCTTCAAGAAGGCGGCAGAAGAAGAATAGTACTGAATGAAAGGCACTTGCGTACTACTGGCAGCGTTACTCGCGCTTGCCTCCTGCGGTTCCCGTACCTCCCTCCCTGCAGAGGTGGAACGGGGGCTGAGCCGTTTAGACGATGCCCTTGAGAAGAAGGCCGGCTACGACGCCCGCAAAGAAGACGTGATAGCCTCCAAGCGCACGGCCTGGCTGCGTGCCGTAAACGATGCCGAGCGCTACTCCCGCGCTTACGACCTCTGGCTTGAGTACAGCAGCTACCAGTACGATTCTACCTACGCCTATGCTCTCCGTATGCAAGACGCTGCCCGTCGCACCGGCGACCGCTCCCAGCTTGCCGGAGCCGCCTGTGCCCGCATAGACTGCCTGGTTTCGGCAGGTCTTTACAAAGAGGCCTTCGACGCAGCCAGCGAGGTAGATACGGTAGGCCTTGCCCAACCGGCACTGCTCGAGTATTACAAGACGATGTTGCGCCTCAATTTCTTTGCGGCCAACTACACCCAGACGGAGCCGTGGACCTTTAGATACCGTGCCGACGGAGCCCGCTACAGCCGCCTGCTGCTGGATATGGCGCCAAAGAATTCCAGTGTATGGAAACAGATAAACGCCAACCTGCTGATGGAAAACACCAGCTATGAAGACGGCGTCGAGGCATTCCGCGTGTTGTTGGATGACCCTTCTGAAGACCTGCATCAGCGGGCAATCTACGCCTCTTCCATGGGTTGGATGCTATCATGCCTTGGCAGGGAAGATGAGGCTATACTTGCCGTAGCAGAATCGGCTATGTGCGACCTCCAGTCCTCCACAAAAGAGACCACCGCCCTCCGAATGCTTGCAGAAATGCTCTCGCGCAGGGGAGAAATCGAGCGCCCGGTGCGTTACGTGCGCCATTCCCTTGACGATGCCAATTTCTACGGAACCCGCCTGCGCAAGCTTGAGGTCGGTGCCGTGCTGCCGCTTGTGGAGCGCAACTATAACGAGAGCCTCGGCCGCGAGCGTAACCTGCTTATGCTTGTGCTCATCCTCGCCCTGCTGCTCTTCTCTGCAGCCCTTTCCGGCTTCTGGATCATCCGCCGCCAGAACAACCGCCTCAAAGAGGCCCGCAGCATAATAGAGGAGCGCAATGAGGCTCTGGAGGCCATCAACCTTAGGCTCGCCGAGGTGAGCGCCATAAAAGACGAATACATAGGCAACACATTCTACCTGAATTCCGAGTACATAGACCGCCTGTCCGAGTTCCAGAAGACTGTGGACAGGATGCTGGTAACAGGGCAGTACGAACTGTTGCGCCGCTCTCTCAAGGAATCCACCCTCGCAAAGGAAAGGGACCGTATGTACGACGCCTTCGACGCCACCTTCCTGCGGATATTCCCCACGTTCATAAACGACTACAACGCCCTTTTCCCGGAGTCGGAGAGGCAGTACCCGTCTTCCGGACTCAACACGGAGATGCGCATTTTCGCACTCATCCGGCTGGGTATCAGCGGCAGCGAGCGAATAGCTCGCTTCCTGGACTACTCGGTGCATACTATCAACACCTACAAGACAAGGGTAAAGAACCGCTCGCTGGTAGACAACGAACAGTTTGAAGAGGAAATAATGCAGATCGGCCGCGGTTAGGCCAATATTCCGGTTATACAAATCTTGTTTTTGGAATCAGTTAACGTCTTGCAGTACAGGGCGTTAACTTTTTTCTTTCGTCACAACCGTTATATTCTTCATATTTAACTTGTATCCGCGCAGGCGAATAGGGAACTTTGCTTCAAACGATAACCAACACAACCAACCAATGAAAAGGTTCCTATTCACTCTGGCTCTCATACTCGGTATGACTGCCATGGTCTCCGCCCAGGGCGGGTACCGGATCAAGGGTGTTGTAGTCGATGACCTTGGACCCGTAATCGGAGCCACCGTCCTCGAGACCGGAACGTCAAACGGCGTTTCCACCGGTCTGGACGGCGACTTCGATTTACTCGTTTCAAGTGCTGATGCGATGGTTTCCATCAGCTGCATAGGCTACGCCACCCAAGACTTCAAAGCCTCGCAAGTTCCTGCTACAGTGGTTCTTAAAGAGGACGATAACTTCCTCGACGAGTCTGTGGTCATAGGCTATGGTACTCTCTCGAAGAAAGAACTCTCCGCTTCCATCGTGCAGGTCGACAGCAAAGATTTCCTCAAGGGAAGCATGAACAACCCTATGGAAATGCTTGCAGGCAAGGTTTCGGGTCTCAACATCGTCACCTCGCAGAGCACCAACCCCAACTCGGGCTCCGACTTCCAGATTCGCGGTGCTACTTCCCTCAACGCAGGGAACTCCCCGCTTATCGTTATTGACGGTGTGCCCGGCGGCGAGCTCCGCAGCCTTTCTCCTCAGGACATCGAGTCGATGACCGTTCTCAAAGATGCCGCATCCGCAGCAATCTACGGTTCCCGCGGCGCCAACGGCGTCATCCTCATCACCACCAAAAAAGGCTCCAACGACGAGGCCGGCACCGCCCATGTTACCTACGACGGCTATTTCGGATACAACAACGTAAAGGATCCGATTGCGGTGCTCACTCCCGAAGAGTGGGTCCGCTCACGCCGCGGCAACGACTATGGCTACAGGACCGATTGGTACAAGGCCCTCCTGCGCGACTTCTCCTATTCGCACAGCCACTACCTGTCAGTAGACGGCAGCACCTCAAAGGGTTCGTACAACGCCTCCATCAATTATAAGAACGCACTCGGCGTCGACCTGGTGGACGCTCGCCGCGAGTTCGGCGCCCGTGCCGCAGTCGAGCAGCGCCTCATCAAAGACATAGTGCAGCTCAACGTCAGCATCAACGCACGCCGCGTAAATGAGGACTATGGCAACGACGGCTCCTTTGGCACCGCCCTTACCATCAACCCCACCTTCCCCATTTACAACGAGGACGGCACCTTCTATCAGCCTACGGCTCCTACCAACGCCACCAACCCGGTGGAGAAGATGCTCAACAAGACAGCCGAGGGTGCCCGTCTGTTTATGACAGGCAACGCCTCCCTCAAGGTCAACCTCTACAAGACCGAGGTCCACAACCTCAACACTACGCTGAGCTATTCGCTTGATTACAACGACTATAAGTCCAACAACTACACTCCCATCGAGTCCAGCGACAAGTACTGGAACGGCTACGAGGGAACGGCTTCCATCAGCTACAGCAAGAGCTGGCGCAACCAGGTAGAGTGGCTTTTGAACTACTCCATGCACCTTGGCTCACACCACGTCAACGCGGTTGCCGGTTATTCCTTCCTGCAGTCCGATTCCGAGTCGTTCAATGTGACCAACCGCAACTTTGCGTACGATACCGTGCTCTGGCACGATATCGCTTCCGGCTCTGCACGCACAGAGAATCCGTCCCTCGCTGGAATGGGCTCCGGCCGCGGCCAGTCCAGGGTCATAGGCGTGTTCGGGCGCGTGAACTATAATTGGAACAACACTGTTTTCGCTTCCGCATCGTTCCGCCGCGAGGGTGCCACCAACTTTGGCGACAGCAACAAGTGGGGCAACTTCCCGGCCCTTTCCCTCGCATGGGAACTCAAGAGCATGGACTTCATGCAGGGCGCCGGATGGATCAACAGCCTAAAGCCCAGGGTGTCTTACGGCGTTACCGGACGCCGCGGCGGTTCTAACGTCGCCCGTCCGACCTATGGCACCAGCGGTCAGTACTATATGGACGGCGAGTGGGTGGTCGGCTACCGTGCCGCCAACAACCCCAATCCCGACCTCAAGTGGGAAAAACTGGTTTCCATCAACGCAGGTGTGGATTTTGTCTTCTTCGACAACAGGCTCCGCGGCTCGCTCGACCTCTTCCAGCGCCGTTCGCCAGACCTGCTCTACACCTACACCGCACCTCAGCCTCCGTTCGTGCACAGCAGCATCCTCGTAAACGTGGGTGAGACCAAGAACAACGGTATCGAGCTCTCCCTCAACGGAGACATCATAAAGAAGCGTGACTTCAGCTGGACCTCCGGCATCAACGCCTCCACAGGCTATTCGGAGATAGTAAAGCTCTCCAACCAGGTTTACAAGACCTCTTACATAGAGATGCTCGGCACCGGCGGCCTCGGACAGACCTCTTATTACTACAGGTATTCCGACGATCCCGAGATGGGCTCCACCCGCATCGGCGACCTCTACGGCTATGAGGCCGTGGGCGTCAACGAGGCAGGCGAAATCCTCATCCTCGACAACGAGGGCAATATGGTCCCGGTGTTCAGCGCCGAGGGAGCCTGGAAGCGCACCATCGGCAACACCGTGCCCAAGCTATTCCTCTCGCTGGATAACACCCTGCGCTACAAGAACTTCGACCTCAACGTCTTCTTCAACGGTGCATTCGGACACGTCATCTACAACAGTCGCCGCGCCGGCAACCTCAAGGGCTCCGGCAACGCCAACGTCTTCCGCACCGCCTATACCTTCGACAATAACGTGCGCGAGTACGGCGGTGTGGTGACTTCCTATTTCCTCGAAAGGGGAGACTACCTCAAGCTGCAGAGCGTCACGCTTGGCTACACCCTCAACCCGCGCAAGAAGGACATCCTGCAGAGCCTGCGCCTCTACCTGAGCGCCAAGGACCTCTACACCTTCACGGGATATATGGGCACCGACCCGTCGCTGCTCTCCACCAACGGCCTCACCCCGGGCGTAGACAACGGCACCGGCTATCCCGAGGCCCGTATCTTCACCCTCGGCGCAACTCTCACCTTCTAATCGGACCGGAATATGAAAAAGATACTCAACACTCTTTTGATTGCGGCTGCAGCAGTCAGCCTGACCGCCTGCTTCGATCTCACGGAAAAGGCCTTCAACCGCATAGAGAAGGATATTTTCTACCAGAACGAGGGCAGCGTCAAGGGCGCCATCGCATCGGTTTACTACAGCGCCGAAGGCAGCTTCAACGAATACCTCTACTACCTTAACGAGTTCTCCGCCGACCAGATTGCCTGGCGCGTGTGGAACGGAGGCTCCTGGGGCTGGGACAACGCCGAGAAGTTCGTCCTTTCGTCCCATACCTGGACCCCTGCATCGTCCATCATCCGGAGCGCCTGGAACGGCACCTGGTCTGCAATAGGCATGTCCAACAACATCATTGACGACCTTAAGACCCTCGATATGGAGGCCATAGGCGTACCCGCAGAGCGCGCCGCGCAGTACATCGATGAGATGCGTACCCTGCGAGCCTGGTGCTACTACAACCTCTTCGAGGTATGGGGCGGATGCCTCCCCATCTGCGACAAGGTTACCGCCGACGTACCCCCGTCTGCCGACCCTGACTTTGACGTAGCCTGCAAGAAGATATACGACTTCCTCATGACCGAGCTTGACGAGAGCCTCGATGGCCTTCCCAAGAACAACGTCAACCGTATGAACCAGGCCGCCAACCGCATCATCAAGGCGCGCCTGCTGCTCAACGCCGGCGTCTTCATCGGTGAAGACCATTTCGACGAGTGTGCCTCCATCTGCCAGGAAATCATAGACGGCAAATACGGCAGTTACAGCATTGCGGACGACTACCACAACATCTACGAGATGGACAATACGAGTTGCCCCGAGGTTATCATGGCCTTCGCGTACGAGCACGGCAAGAGCAACGGCAACGCATACAATATGCGTGTGGTTACCTTCCTGCCCTACAACGCCTTCGGCGACCCCCTGTCCATCCTCGGAACCAATAACGACCAGGGCCGTTGGAACTGCCTCATCGTGGCTCCTTCGCATGACAACTCCGGCAACGTACTTTCTACCGGCGGTACCGACACCGGCGGCAAGTCCTTCCTCTTCGATTACGGCGACAAGCTGGGCTGTGTCTGGGACCGCTTCGACAACCGCGACATCCGCAAGCAGCCCTACCACTGCGACGAGAACGGCAAGTGGGACGGACTCTTCCTCCTGGGCGCGCAGAAAGACTATTATACCGGAGAAGCCCTGCCTGCAGATGCCGACCGTGACGGCCAGGATCTGGTCTACGTAGATCAGGTCGGCCAGTTCCTCGGCCTCGGCCGTGAGCTTGCAGACGTCATGTCCCCCCGCTGGGGCGAGACCAACTCCGGTTACAGGCTTATCCGCTATCCCATCAAGCCCGACGTGTGCGGAGAAGACTTCCGCGATATTGATGAAGTCGAGTTCCGCCTTGCCGAGGTTTACTACATGCTTGCCGAATGCAAGCTCCGCAAGGGCGATTCGGGCGCTGCCAAAGACCTCGTGAATCAGGTGCGCAAGCGCTACTTCAAGTCCTCGGACTGGACAAGCGTGCAGAACGAACCGGGCCCCGGCTTCACCGCATTCGACCTCGACTGGATGCTCAACGAATGGGGTAAGGAGTTCCTCAGCGAGGGACGCCGCCGTCGTACCGATCTCAGACGCTACGACCTCTTCACCCAGGGCCAGTGGTGGTTCTTCGGCCGCACCGACGAGGGCTATCCCGCAAAGCGCGACCGCAAGTATGAGTGGTTCCCGCTGCCGGAGAGCGCCATCACGGTCAACCCCGGCCTCTGCCAGAATCCTAACTATGTGTCTGAATAACACTGCCTTATGAAAAAGATACTCAAATATTCAGTTCTTGCCGGCCTTGCCCTTGCCGCTGTATCCTGCGCCAAGGAACCTTTAGTGTTCGACCACGAACAGCAGGCTTTTGACACAGCATCCGACAAGATACTCATCGAGGCCATAATGCCTCAGGCGACTATGGCCGACGACGAAATCTATATTATCGGCGATTTCAACGGAGGAGAGGCTGCAATCGGCAATCCTGCCTACAAGATGCTCCACTCCGGGACAGTCCCCTCCAAGTGGGGGGTATATCTCAATCCTTCCGCATTCCAGGGCGGAAAGGACCTGATTGACGGATTCACTTTCTATAACGTGCAGCAGGGCATGGAACGCTCTCCGCTTGGAGATGCAGTCAAGCATACCGCCGCATTGTACGCCGGCCAGTGGGCCAACGTGTATGTAGACAAGTGGGCCAAGTATTTCGAGCCTGCCGAGGAGCCTGAGGAGTTCACCCTTCCCGAGCACTCCGGAGTGCGCGTCTACATAATCGACCAGACCGGATGGGACGCCATAGCCCTGTACATGTGGGGTGACGTCAACAATTTCGGCGGCGACTGGCCCGGCGCCCAGGTGGCAGGCACGCTCAGCGTGAACGGCGTGGAATACAAGTACTTCGAGTACGGCGACGATATCTTCGGGCTTGCCGAGAACCTCATCTTCAACAATAACAACAACGGCACCCAGCTTGCCGATTACAACGTTACCTTTGAGGCCGGCGTAGCCGATTACTTTTTCCTTGTAACTGCCGACGGCGTGTCCGAGGCTGACGCACCTGGCGGCGGTGGCGGAATTACGGTTCCTGCCCACTCCGGCGTGCGCGTCTGGGCCGACGACCAGACCGGTTGGGACGCCATAGCCCTGTACATGTGGGGTGATGTCAACAACTTTGGCGGCGACTGGCCCGGCGCCCAGGTTGCCGGTACGGAGACCATCGGCGGTGTGGCATACAAGTACTTCGAGTACGGAGAAGATATCTACGGCCTTGCTGAGAACCTCATCTTCAACAATAACAACAACGGCACCCAGCTTGCTGACGTCAACGTTGTGTTTGAAGAGGGCGTCCAGGACTACTTCTTCCAGGTGACCCCCGACGGCGCAACCCTGCTTGAAGGCCCCGGCGGCGGAAACGGCGGCGGGGGCTCGGAGCAGCCCGTAGAACCTCCCGTTGAGGTTACGCGCGATCCTGCGGTTATCTATCTCCAGGACCTCTCCGGCTGGGACGAACTCTACCTCTATATGTGGGGTGACGTGAATAACCTCGGGGCAGAATGGCCCGGTATTCCCGTGTCGGAAGCGACGTACAAAGTAGGCACCGTGGTATACAAGGTGTTCAACGTACCCGAGGGCCTCGGACTTGCCGAGAACCTGATTTTCAACAATAACGCCGGCACACAGACCGCCGATTTCCCCCTCACGCTCGCAGCAGAAAACTTCCTCAGGCTCGACGCGGACGGCACGGTATCCGAAGTGGATCCCACTGCGGCTGACATCAAGATACTGGTCAACAACCAGACCAACTGGGATGCCATTGCGGTGTACGCCTGGGGCGATGCCGAGGCATTCGGAGGGTGGCCTGGCGCCACTCCCATCGGCAAAGAGACCGTAGGCGACATCGAATACACGGTCTTCGGCCTCACTGCAGACATGGCCGGCAAGAATATCAACCTGATATTCAATAACAACGGCGGCGGCAAACAGCTTGCAGACTATGCGATTACAGTTCCCGAAGATGAGCTGTTCCTTAACATCAACGCCAGCTACTCCGTCGGAGCAGTGGAGGGCAATCCCCGCGGCGGAGACAAGAAGCGCGTGGCCATATTTGTAGACGACCAGACCGGTTGGGACGGCATTGCGCTGTATCAGTGGGGCAACGTCAACAACCTTGGCGGCGGCTGGCCCGGCGCTCAGGTCGGTGCAACCGTCACCATCGGCGGCACAGCCTGGAAGGTCTTCTTCTTCGATGATGCCCTCGGGCTCAACCAGAACCTGATTTTCAACAATAACGGAGCTGGCACGCAGCTGCCCGACTACAACCTCACCTTCGAGAAAAACGAGTACTTCCTCAAGGTGACGGCCGACGGCGTGAGCCTTGTAGAGAGCCCCTCGTCCGTTGTCGTCTTTGCTCAGGATGTCACGGGTTGGGACGCCCTTACCCTGTATATGTGGGGAGATGTCAACAACCTCGGTGGAGGATGGCCCGGTGTGGCCGTAAGCGGAGAGGGCAATGTGAGTGGCACCGACGTCAAAGTGTTCGTCGTAGATGAGGCCCTTGGTCTTTCCGAGAACCTCATCTTCAACAACAACGGAGGCGGCACACAACTTGGAGACTATGCACTCAAGTTCGAACGTAACGCTTATTACCTTAAGGTGGCGGCGTCCGGAGTGTCTGTTTTCTAGCAAATTATGAAAAAACTGTTTTTGTTTATGGTGGCCTGGTGCGCAGCTCTTTCCTGCGCACCTAAGCCACTTCCCGTAATCCATACCGACGATATCGTCAACGCACCGACCGAGGTGCTGGCCATGGATGCAACGGCACGCGACAATCATCAGATTTATCAGGTCAACCTCAAGCTGTACGGCAGCTCGGGCGCTTTTGGCAAGGTCAAGGCAAGGCTCGATGACATCAAGGCCCTGGGCATCGAGATACTGTATCTTATGCCAGTATATCCCGAGGGCAAGACCAAAGCCATAGGTTCGCCTTACTGCATCCGCGATTTCAAGGGTGTAAACGCCTCCTACGGCACGCTCGACGAGCTCCGCTCCCTGGTTGACGCGGCGCACGCCAAAGGTATGAAGGTGATGTTCGACTGGGTGGCCAACCATACGGCCTGGGACAATCCCTGGATTACCGAGCACCCCGAGTGGTACGAGAAGAACGCCAAAGGAGAAATTGTCTGCCCCACAAAAGACGGTACCTGGAGCGATGTGGCACAGCTCGACTATGCCAACAAGGAGCTCTGGGCGGCAATGGAAGACGCCCTGCTGTACTGGGTCAAGACCCTCGGCATCGACGGCTACCGCTGCGACTACGCCCACGGCGTGCGCGACGACTTTTGGAAAGACGCCATCGCCAAGCTCAAGGCGCAGAAGCCCGGTTTCATAATGCTTGCCGAGTCCGACTTCGAGCGCATGTTCGACGACGGCTTCGACATCATCTTCGACAGGGCGATGAAGTCGAATATGCGCAAGCTGTTCGGCGGCGGGTCTCCGTCCGATTTCTTTGCCTGGTACAAGACAGACCAGGGCAAAGCGCCCGCTCCCAAGACCAAGCTCTACTACGTCACCAATCACGACGACGCCACGGAGGGCACTCCCGCAGAGCAGTTCGGCTCCAACGAGGCAGCCCTTGCCGCATATGTGCTTATGACAACGCTCAACGGCTCTTCTATGCTCTACGGCAGCCAGGAGGCGGGCTACGCCAAGACCATCAACTTCTTTAACACGATGACGATGGACTGGAACGGCGCCACTGCGCTCACGGCCGCTTACCGCAATGCGCTCAAGGGCCTTGAGGGGTTGAACCGTTCCGGAGCGATGAAGGTTTACGCGCTTGGCGGTCTGGTGCTCGTAACCTACGGCGGCAAGGCTGCGGTGGCCGTCAATACCGGCAAGACTTCCGTGACATTCGGTCCTCCCAAGGACGTAAGCGGAATGCCCGAAAAAATAACTCTTGGATCAAACGAATACAAGGTTTTCTAGCATTATGAGAAAGCTCTTTGCAATTGTGGCCATGCTTGACCTCTGCGCCTCGGCTGTGGCAGCACAGATAGATCGCGTCGAACCGCTCTCCTGGTGGACCGGAATGAAGACGCCCCTCCAGCTTATGATAAACGGCGAGGGGGTCGGTTCCTTTGACCGGGTCCGGGTTGAGGGCGGTAAGGGTTTGAAAATCAAGGCGGTGCATACTGCCGATAGCCCTAATTACCTCTTCGTGGATGTTGAGGTTTCGGCAAAGGCCAAGCCCGGCACCTACACCCTGGTGCTCGGCAACGGCAGCGAAGAACTACGTTATCCCTATAAGATCGAGGCCCGCAGCGCAGGTTCCGCACAGCGCGGGAGCTTCACCACAGCAGACCTTATCTATCTTATTGTTCCAGACCGCTTTGCCAATGGCGATCCGTCCAACGACTCTACTCCCGACACCGCAGAAAAGGCTCAGCGCGAGAGCCCTATGGGCCGTCACGGCGGCGACATCCAGGGCATAATCGACCATCTGGATTACATCGCAGACCTTGGCGCCACAGCTCTCTGGAGCACGCCGTTGCTTGGGTCCGACAACCCCCGCGGCTCTTACCATGGTTACGCATGCACGGATTATTATCATATCGACCCACGCTACGGCAGCAACGAACTGTACAGGGAGATGGTGCAGAAGGCTCATGCGAAAGGCATAAAAGTCATACTCGACGTGGTCACAAACCACTCCAGTACCTCACACTGGTGGATGAAGGACCTCCCGTTCAAGGACTGGGTACATGTCAAAGACCCGTACGTCAATACCAATCACACCTTCTCGCTCGGTATGGATCCCAACGCATCCAAAGCCGACATAGAGATTATGGAAGAAGGCTGGTTTGTGCGCGGAATGCCCGATATGAACCTCGACAACCCCTTTATGCTCAAATACTTCCAACAGTGGGCGGTTTGGTGGATAGAGTATTCCGGGCTCGACGGCTTCCGGGTAGATACCTACTTCTACAACGAGAAAGTGCCTATGTCCCAGTGGTGCGCCGCAGTACGCGCGGAGTATCCCATGTTCAACATAGTGGGGGAGTGCTGGAGCGCCAACCCCGATATGATAGCCTACTGGCAGGCGGATAATCCAAACAACGACGGCTTCAACTCCAACCTGCCGTCGATTATGGATTTCCCGCTGCGTGACGCCATCGACAATGCACTTACCCCTCCCAGACCCGCTCCGGAAGGCGTTCCCGCCGCCCGCGGCCGTCGCGGAGGTCCCGACATCTCTGCGGTTTACAATGCCCTCGGTCACGATTTCATCTACCACGACCTCAGCCATATGCTGCTCTTCCTGTCGAACCACGACACCGCACGCATCGGCGATGTATTCGGAGAGGACGTGGGCAGGATGAAGATAGCTCTTACGCTTCTTGCCACGCTCCGCGGAATCCCGCAGCTCTTTTACGGCGACGAGATGATGTTCACCACAGGTAACCCGCGTCGCGACGACGGACGTCTGAGGATGGATTTCCCCGGTGGCTGGAGCGGAGACGCCGTGGATCTGTTTACCCCGGAAGGACGCCTTGCCGCAGCATCGGACAGCACCTGGGCCCATGCGGCAGAGTTGCACGACTATGCCCGGACGCTCTTCCGCTGGCGCAAGGGCGCAACCGCCGTGCAGAACGGCCGCACGCTGCATTTCATACCGCAGAACAACACCTACGCGTATTTCCGTTATGACGATGAGCAGACGGTGTTCGTCTTCATCAACAATTCAGAAACGGAGGCTACGCTGCCCTGGACCCGCTGCGGCGAGATTACATCCTCTCTCGGAGAGGGGCGCAACGTGCTCACCGGAGAGCCTTGCAGACCGGATGACGGCACTGCGGTTCCGGCAAAATCTGCGTTGGTAATCGATTTCAGAAAATGAAAAGACTCTGGATACTTGTTGCCGCCGCATTGATGGCCATTGCCTGCGCTCCCCGGACCAGTGTGTCTTCTCCGGACGGCAGCATAGTTATAGATTTCAGTCTCATGGACGGAGTGCCGCAGTATGCAGTGAGCGTGGGCGGAGTGCAGTTGATGGAGCCTTCGGCTTTGGGACTTGTGGCGGAAGAATCGGATTTGTCTTCAGGCTTCGAGCTGGTGAGCGCAAAGGTCAGCTCGCATTCTGAAGTTTGGCATCAGCCCTGGGGCGAGAATAAAAGTATCGCCGACAAGCACCGGCAGTTATTGGTTGGCCTTCGTAACCGCGAGGGAGTTTTGCTGGTGCTTGTTTTCAGGGCTTTTGACGACGGAATAGGCTTCCGCTACGAGTATTCGGTTCCGTCGGACACTTTGCGGATTTTGGACGAGCTTACGGAGTTCCGCTTTGCGTCGGACGCCGTCAGCTGGTCCATCCCCGGCGATTTTAACTCCTATGAGCACCTGTACCGCAAAATGCCGCTCTCGGAGCTGCGCGATGCCAATACGCCTCTCACAATGCGTTGGCCGGACGGGCTGCACGCAAGCGTTCATGAGGCTGCTCTGTACGATTATCCGGAGATGGTTCTGCGTAAGGTTGAGGGCACTGCATTCCGCGCTGTCCTTGCCCCTATGAGACAGCAGCAGCGCCGCCGGGGCCTGGAAGACGATACTTTAAGCCTCAAGGCCGTGGTGCCCGGGACCTTTGTAAGCCCCTGGCGTACGGTGCAGATAGCACGCAGTGCCGTCGGGCTCGTGAATTCGTCGCTCATTCTCAATCTGAATGAGCCCTGCGCCATCGGGGACGTCAGCTGGATACGCCCGATGAAGTACATAGGCGTATGGTGGGGGATGCACCTCGGCATACAGTCCTGGGGCGGCGACGAGTACCACGGAGCCACCACATCCGAGGCCTTGAGGTACATCGATTTTGCTGCAGCAAACAACATAGACGGCGTACTCTTCGAGGGTTGGAACGATGCATGGCGCGGCTCGGACGCCCTTCCGGATTTTGACTTTACTCGCGCCGCGCCGGATTTTGACGTGGAACGCGTTGCGGCATATGCGCGCGAGAAGGGTGTGGCTCTGATTACCCACAACGAGACCGGCGGGCACTACTTGCGCTTCGAGGATCAGCTCGAGCGCTCGATGGCCTGGGCCGAGGAGCTCGGCATTCCCGCCGTAAAGACGGGTTACGCCGGCGGCGGCCTGCACCCCGGAGTCCCTCGCCACAGCCAGACGGGAGTCCGCCACTTCCAGAAGGTGGTGGAGACGGCGGCATCGCACCATATGATGGTAGACGCTCATGAGGCCATCAAGCCTACGGGCATACGCCGCACATGGCCCAACTTTATGACGCGCGAATGCGTGCGCGGTATGGAGTATAACGGCTGGAGCGCGGGCAATCCCGCATCGCACGAGGCCCTTCTGCCGTATACCCGCATTCTCGGCGGGCCGGTGGACTACACACCGGGGGTATTCGACATCGAATATAAGAGCATCGCAGGAATGAAGCAGGTGCGCAGCTGGGGCCAGCCGGGCCCGGAATGCAGGGTGAATACGACCTTGGCGCACCAGATTGCCGATTGGGTGGTTCTCTATTCCCCTATGCAGATGGCCTGCGACCTGTTGTGCAACTATGAAGGCCATCCCGCCTTCCAGTTCTTCCGCGACTGGACGCCCGACTGCGACGAGTCCGTTGCCCTCCAGGGCGAGGTTGGGGAGTACATCTCCATGGCGCGCCGCGCCGGCGACCGCTGGTTCTACGCCGTCATCACCGACGAGACCGGCCGCGAGCTGGCGGAGCCTCTGGCTTTCTTGAGTCCCGGAGTGCAGTATGAGGCGGTGATCTATGCCGACGGCCCCGCCGCCGACTGGCAAACAGCACCCTACGAATACGAGATCATACATAAGACCGTCACCTCGGCAGATACACTCTCTGTGCACCTTGCCCCCGGCGGCGGCCAGGCAATAATCTTTACTCCGTCTTGAGGCCGAAGTAGGTGCGGGTAACCCAGTACTCGAAGAGAGGGTCGATTATGTGGGGTACGTCTTCGTCGTCGAAGGTGATGATCTCTTTCTTGCAAAGGGCGTCTTTGAGGCGGCGGACGTTGGCCGAAGAGTTGAGGTTGTAGCGCTTGATGACCTCGGCGCTGCTGAACTTCACGTGGCCGTCTACGATGGCGCGAAGCAGGCAGACCTGGAAGGTCGTGAGGTCCGCCATTATGGCCCGGAAACGGGGCTCGTGGATAGCAAGCAGCTGGGAGAGAGCCTCCACCAGGATGGGCTCCATCAGGTAACCCTTTGAGAGAGAATCACATATTGCTGCAAAGCAATTGACGTAGTATATGTTGTTCTTGAAGAGCTCGCACACCCCGGTAAGCAGCCCGCGGTCTATCACCTTGCCTCCGGAGAGGAATCCGCGGTTGACGGAGTCCACTATGTCTTTGGTGTCGAATTCTCCCAGTTCTACGCGCTCGACCTGCCGGTGAAAGAGCTTGCGGTGCGCGAAGATCTCCTTCATCGCGTTCACCTGCGAGCCATACATAATATAGGACGCGTATGCGCGGTCTTCCTGCGTGCGGGCCTTGAAGACCTCCTGCATAATGGCGCAGATGCGGTCTCCGTCCTCTGTGAGCATCACGTTCTGGAAATCGTCTATGCAGATGTAAAGTTTTCTGCCCGAACGCCTTGCGAGCCTGTACGGCAGGGCGGCTATGGCGCGGATGTCATCGTCTCCGATGTCCCAGCCAAGGGAGAGGATGCGGCCGGTCTCTTCGTAAACCAGAGGGTCGAACACAAAGTGGGTCATCACCAGATTCTCGGCCACGATGGCGGCATATTCTTCCACCGTGCTGCCGAATGGCTTGATGACAGCCGATCCCAGCTGCAGGCAGAAATCCGCCACGGTACGCACGCTGAGCAGCGACACCTGGGCGATGTTGAACTGCAGCGACGACAGCTTCATATCATAGAATACCTGCTGCAGGAGCGAATCCTTGCCGGCCTTCGGGGGCTCGTACATCACAACGTTCTCTCCCTCTCTCAGGAGATTGGCCAGTATAGGGACCTCGGTCTTGCGGCCCACGAACGAACGGCCGGTAACCGGGCGGTTGAATACAAACGGAGTGTCCATCGCGTAACAAAAATGTTTTGCAAAGTTGCAAAACATTTTTGTAATTAGCAACTGTTCCGCTGGCAGAGCCCCCTCCGCGAAAGGACGCTGGGCCCCCTCACAATCCCGTCACATAGCGGTTCTCCCTTCCGCCGCCCCCCCCTTCTCTCCGCGACAGGACGCTGGGCCCTCTCACAATCCCGTCGCATAGCGTTTTCTCCATTCCGCCGCCTCTTCCACCTCCGCGACAGGACGCTGGGCCCTCTCACAATCCTGTCGCGGGGGCGCTGATGGCGCAGGTCCGTTTTTTCTGCCTATACCTGCGCCACTGGAAGGCGTATATCAGCGATTTGCGGCGCAGGTCCCCCAACTTTTTTCGGACCTGCGCCAAATAATGACTATATTTGTCTTTGTTATGAAGAATACATCCACCGAGCAGATAGCTGCCATAGTTGAGGCGCAGCGCGCTTTTTATGCTACCGGGGTAACCCGCGACATCAAATTCCGCAAACAGCAGCTCCGTATCTTCCAGTCGGCTTTGCAGAAGTGGCAGAAACCGCTCTGCGATGCCTTGTGGACCGATCTGCACAAGTCGTACGAAGAGGCGTTCATGACAGAAATCGGCCTTGTTTTCGGAGAGATCAAAGATGCCTTGGAGCACGTTGGGCGCTGGGCCCGCCGCCGCAAGGTGGCTACGCCTGTTACCGGCATGCCTTCATCTAGCTACATCATCCGCGAGCCGCTGGGCTGCACTCTGATTATAAGCCCTTGGAACTATCCGGTGCAGCTGCTTCTCAGCCCGCTTGTGGGTGCGATAGCCGCCGGATGCACCGCCGTGCTCAAGCCGTCGCCGTATGTTCCCAATGTGTCGGAGGTGCTGGAAAAGATGATAGCGGAGGCCTTTGTCGAGGACTATATCGCTGTGGTGCAGGGCAATAGAGATGTCAATACCGCACTGCTGGAGCACCGCTACGACCTTGTGTTCTTCACCGGAAGTCCCGCGCTCGGCAAGATTGTTATGGCGTCTCAGGCCAAATTCCTTACGCCTCTGGTGCTGGAACTTGGCGGCAAGAGCCCCTGCATAGTCGACAAAGACGCCGACCTTCGCATCGCCGCCCGCCGAATAGCATGGGGAAAGTGCCTCAACAGCGGCCAGACCTGCATCGCCCCGGATTACCTGTTTTTGCACGAAGACATCAAAGATGCGTTCGTCGAGGAGTTCAAGAAAGAACTCGCGGCACTGTATCCTGAGGGCACGCAGAACGCCCGGCACTTCGTTCACATCGTTCACGACCGCGCTTTTGCACGCCTGAAGGGATATCTGGCAGATGGCACCGTGGTAGCCGGCGGGCACTGCGACCCCCAAACCCGCTGGTTCGAGCCCACCCTGTTGGACGGCGTGAGCCCCGACGCCCCGGTGATGCAGGAAGAGATATTCGGCCCGATCTTCCCCATAATGACTTTCCGTAGCCGGGACGAGGTTGTCTCGTTCGTCACCTCGAGGGAAAAGCCTCTTGCGTTCTATTACTTTGGCAATAAAGCCGATGCCTGGGACGTCCTCGGCCGCACGACATCTGGAGGCGCCTGCATCAACGATGTCATCATGCATATCGCCAACAGCCATATTCCTTTTGGAGGCGTAGGCAACTCCGGAATGGGTAGCTACCACAGCGAGCGCAGCTTCCTCGCCTTTAGCCACGAGCGCTCGGTGCTCGTAACCCCCACCAATATAGACCTGCAGTTCCGCTACATGCCCTACAAGCTCTTCACTATTGTGAAGAAGATGCTGGCATAGCCGGTATTCAGCGTTATTTGCCCTTCCGCGTGGCGCAGGTCCGAAAAAGTTTGGGAGCCTGCGCCGCAAATCACTGATATACGCCTTCCAGTGGCGCAGGACTAGGCAGAAAAAACGGACCTGCGCCATCAGCACCCCCGCGACGGGATTGTGAGTGGCCCAGCGTCCTGTCGCGGAGGGAAATTAGGCGGCGGAAGGGAGAAAACGCTATGTGACGGGATCGTGAGGGGTGCCAGCGTCCTGTCGCGGAGGGAAATTAGGCGGCGGAAAGGAGAGAATGCTATGCGACGGGATTGTGAGGGGCCCAGCGTCCTGTCGCGGAGTGGAAATTAGGCGGCGGAAGGGAGAAAACGCTATGTGACGGGATTGTGAGGGGCGCCAGCGTCCTTTCGCGGAGGGGGAAGGGGCAAAGGCCAGCCAAAGCAAAAAATATTTTGTAAATCAGAGATTTATTGCTATCTTTGCCGTCCATTTTATGACCGAAGAGCTCGTTAAGGGCTGCAGACAGTGCAGACGCTCCAGGCCCAAACATTATAAAACTATTGTTTGATGTACGCAATCGTAGACATTGCAGGCCAGCAGTTTAAAGTAGAAGCTGGTAACGAAATCTTTGTGCAGAGGCTCGCCGATGCCAAAGGTGCTGATGTAGAGTTCGGCAAGGTTCTCCTCGTAGCAGACGGAGAGGCTGTAAAGGTCGGTACTCCCTATGTAAAGGGCGCAGTTGTCAAAGCCACCGTCCTCGACGATGAGGCAAAGGCAGACAAAGTCCTCGTGTTCAAGAAGATCCGCCGCAAGGGCTTCCAGAAGCTCAACGGCCATCGCCAGAAACTCACCAAGATCAAAATCAACGAAATCGCTTAAGAATTATGGCACACAAGAAAGGTCAATCCAGTTCAAAGAACGGTCGTGAGTCGCAGAGCAAGCGCCTGGGTCTCAAGAAATTCGGTGGCGAGGTCGTAAAGGCCGGCAATATTATCGTCCGCCAGAGAGGTACTGTCCACAACCCTTCCACCAACGTCGGTATGGGCAAGGATCACACCCTCTATGCACTCATTGACGGCACCGTCAAGTTCACTCGCAAGAGAAACGACAAGTCCTACGTTTCCGTGGTTCCCTTCGAGAGCTAGGCCGTAGGAACAATGTAAATCAATGACTTGCACTTCGTTTCCGGGGTTGCAGGTCATTTTTGCTTAAAATCCGTCAGCTATGTTGACACTCAAGATGCTCCGCGACGACCCTCAGGCCGTCATCGACAAACTCAAGATCAAGAATTTCGACGCCAAGCCCATAGTGGACAAGGTTCTCGAGCTCGACGCCCGCCGCCGTGCCTTCCAGACCGAGTCCGACGCCCTCCTCGCCCAGCAGAAGCAGAAGGCCGCAGAGATCGGCGCCCTCATGAAGCAGGGCCTGCGCGATAAGGCAGAGGCCGCAAAAGCCGCTGTGGCAGAACTCAAGGCACGCTCCGCAGAGCTCCTCGCAGGAATGGACGAGGCCGCAAAGGAGATGGAATCCAACCTCGTGCTTATGCCCAACGTGCCGTGCGGGCTCGTAAAGCCGGGTGCAGGTGCAGAAGACAACGAGGTCGTCAAGATGGGCGGCCCCGAGGTTAATCTCCCCGAGGGCGCACTGCCGCACTGGGAGCTCGCCAAGAAGTACGATATCATCGACTTCGACCTCGGCGTCAAGATAACCGGCGCCGGTTTCCCCGTGTACAAGGGCAAGGGCGCAAAGCTCCAGAGGGCTCTCATCAACTTCTTCCTGGACTGCAACACCGCAGCCGGCTACAAGGAGGTCGAGCCCCCCGTGGTCGTAAACCGCGACTCCGGCTTCGGCACCGGCCAGCTGCCAGATAAAGAGGGCCAGATGTATCACGCAGAGGTGGATGACTTCTACCTCGTTCCCACCGCCGAGGTGCCCGTGACCAACATCTTCCGCGACGTGATCCTCGCCGCAGACCAGATCCCCCAGCGCCTTACCGCATACACCCCATGCTTCCGCAGGGAGGCAGGCTCGTACGGCAAGGACGTGCGTGGCCTCAACCGCCTGCATCAGTTCGACAAGGTGGAGATTGTGCGCGTAGAGAAGCCGGAAGACAGCTACAAGGCCCTGGATGATATGGTTGCGCACGTAGAGAGCCTGGTGAACAAGCTCGGTCTCAAATACCGCATCCTGCGCCTTTGTGGCGGCGATATGTCCTTCACCTCCGCCATTACCTACGACTTTGAGCTTTGGAGCGCCGCACAGGGCCGCTGGCTCGAGATCAGCTCCGTGAGCAACTTCGAGACTTATCAGGCCAACCGCCTGCATCTCCGCTACCGCGACGAGAACGGCAAGACCCAGCTCGCCCATACGCTCAACGGCAGTTCACTCGCACTTCCGCGCGTGGTCGCAGCCCTGCTTGAGGACAACCAGACCCCGGAGGGAATAATCATCCCCGAGATCCTCCGTCCCTACACGGGCTTCGACAAGATTGACTAAAGCGCGCACTATACTAGGCATCGATCCCGGAACCAACCTGCTTGGCTTCGGGATTGTGCGCGTAGATGCGGCAGGCCGTCCGGGATATGTTGATATGGGCGTGCTGGACCTGCGCCGGGTGGAGAACATCTACGACAAGCTCAAGATAATCTTCGATAAGGTGTGCGCCCTGTGCGAACTTCACAACCCCGACGACCTTGCCATAGAATCTCCGTTCTATGGCCGTAACGCTCAGGTTATCTTTAAGTTAGGCCGTGCCCAGGGAGCTGCAATGACGGCTGCCCTCACTCACGGAGCGTCGGTGTACGAATACGCGCCCCGCAAGGCAAAGCAGGCAATATGCGGCAACGGCGCCGCCTCAAAGGAGCAGGTTGCGCTGATGGTGGAAAAGACCCTCGGCATAGACATCGACCCGAGCCATCTCGACGCCACCGACGCCCTTGCCATTGCCATGTGCCACTATTATTCGCTTACAAACCCTCTGGCAGGCAAGACCTCCGGCGGCTCCTGGGAACAATTTATCGCCGCAAATCCCGACAGAGTTAAATAATTTTTTAACTTTGTTAAACCCCGGCGCCGTTAGTGCGTCAAAAGAAAGTTATGAGTAGTTTATCCAGAATAGTTTGTCTGATCGGTGCCCTTGTAATAAGCACCGCAGCAATGGCCCAGAGCAGCCACATCAGGGCTGTCCTCAAAGATTCCTCCAACGACGAGGGCGTCGGCTTTGCCACCGTATCCCTTACCAAAGAGGGGGCCAAGAAGCCCGAGAAGTACGTCCTCAGCGAGTCTGACGGCAAGGTGGAAATCACAGGCGTGCATCCCGGCACCTATGTGCTCAAGGCGGAACTCCTTGGCTACAAAGACTTTACCAAGACCATCAAGGTACCGGACGAGAAAGATCTCGGCGTCATCAAGATGGATCCCGACCGCGAGCAGCTCGAGGCCGCATCCGTGTCGGCGGTGGGCAACCCCATAATCATCAAGAAAGACACCATCGAGTACAACGCCAGCTCCTTCAAGACCACAGACAACGACGTGCTTGAAGACCTGCTCAAGAAACTCCCCGGCTTTGACGTCTCGGAAGACGGTTCCATCACCATCAACGGCAAGACCGTCAACAAGATAACCATAGACGGCAAGACCTTCTTCCTGGACGACCCTCAGCTGGCTTCCAAGAACATCCCCGCCAAGGTCATCAATAAGCTCAAAGTCATAGACAAGAAGTCAGACCAGGCCGAGTTCACCGGCATAGACGACGGTGAGGAAGAAACCGTTATCGACCTCAGCGTCAAGCCCGGAATGATGAAGGGAACATTCGGCAACCTCATGGCCGGCGGCGGTCACGACATCCCCTCCACGGCCGTGGACGGAGACTGGCGCTACCAGGGAGCCGCTTTCGTGGGCAAGTTCACTGAGAAGACGCAGCTCTCCCTCATCGCAAATGCCAACAATACCAACAACCGCGGCTTCAACGACCTCTCCGGCTCCATGATGGGCAATATGCGTGGTGGCGGTGGCGG
>JAFZXV010000025.1 GCA_017616595.1 Bacteroidales bacterium | reverse complement strand
GTTGACTTCGAGGACGTCAAGACTATGATGAAAGACAGCGGCATGGCCCTCATGGGCTACGGCGAGGGCAGCGGCCCCAACCGTATCGAGGAGGCTGTGCGCCAGGCTTTCGAATCGCCCCTGCTCAACGACTTCGACCTCAAGACCGCCAAGAACGTGCTCGTGAACATAACCGGCGGCAAGAACGAGCAGGGCCTGACCATGGACGACATGTCCGAGATAAACAAGCGCATCGACGAGTATACCGGCGGCGCCAACAACTTCAAGCGCGGCCTCATCTGGGACGAGAATCCCGAGGTGGGAGACCAGATACACATTACATCCATCGTCACGGGCCTCAAATTCATAGACATAGTAGGCTCCAGGCGCGATATGGGCAACTACATCATGATTACTCGCGGCTTCCGGTACGACAAGAACGAATCCGCCAGCACGCGCGGCATCCTCATAGAGAATTCTTACGGCAAGACCATAGGCTACACCTCAGACAACCAGCGCCTCTTCCGCTACGACCCGGAGAAGAAGCCGGCGCTGCTGGTGTCGTCCGGCGACCCTGTGTCCGACCTGGAAAACATCCCTTCAATCCGCAGAATATGAAAAGAGTACGAGTAAGATTCGCGCCGTCGCCCACCGGGCCCCTCCATATGGGAGGAGTGCGCACTGCATTGTATAACTACCTGTTTGCCAAGAAAAACGGGGGCGACTTCATCCTGCGCATAGAAGATACGGACTCGCACCGCTTCGTGCCCGGCGCCGAGCAGTATATAATAGACTCGCTGCGCTGGTGCGGCATTATGCCCGACGAGGGACTGGATGCCGACGGCAAACTGGCCGAGGAGCGCTCCGAGCGCAATCCGCACGCGCCCTACAGGCAGTCCCAGCGCAAAGGCATCTATCGCTCCTACGCCGAGCAGCTTGTGGATGGAGGTTTTGCGTACTACGCATTCGATACCGCCGAAGAGCTTGAAAAGGCCCGTGCCACGGCCGAGGGCGCCGGAGAGACGTTCATCTACAGCGCCGCCACGCGCGGTGGCCTGCGGAACTCCCTTACGTTAAGCGCCGATGAGGTTGCCGGGCTGCTTGCAGAACGTACAGACTGGACAATCCGCTTCAAGATGCCGGCAGACAGAGTTGTGGCTATGGACGACATAATCCGCGGGCACATCGAGGTCAACACCTCTACGCTCGACGACAAAGTGCTCTGGAAGCGCGCCGACGAGCTGCCCACCTACCACCTTGCCAACATAGTGGATGACCATCTGATGGAGATCAGCCACGTGATCCGCGGCGAGGAGTGGCTGCCGTCGCTCCCCCTGCACTATCTGCTTTACGAGGCTTTCGGCTGGGAGAGACCGGAGTTTGCGCACCTGCCGCTTCTGCTCAAGCCAGTCGGCAACGGCAAGTTGAGCAAGCGCGACGGAGACAAGATGGGATTCCCCGTGTTCCCTTTGCGATGGGAGGCTCCGGACGGAGCGGTGAGCCGCGGCTACCGCGAAGACGGTTACTTCCCCGATGCCTTCGTGAACCTTCTTGCCATGCTTGGCTGGAATCCCGGTACTGAGCAGGAGATATTCTCCCTGCCCGAGCTGGTGGAGGCGTTCAGCCTGGAGAAGGTGGGCAAGTCGGGGGCAAAGTTCAACCCCGACAAGGCAAAATGGTTCAACAAGGAGTACCTGAGGATGAAGCCCGCAGCAGAGCTTGCGGAGCAGTTCATGCCCATCCTCGAGGCCCAGGGCGTCAGCGCAGGCTTCGAGATGGTCAAGGACGTGGTTGAACTCATCAAGGAGAGGGCTACTTTCGTGGCCGACTTCTGGGAAATATCCTGGTACCTTTTCAAGGCACCATCAACATATACTGAAAAAGATGCCGCCAAGTTTTTCAAGGCGGAAAATGTGCAGATGGCGCGTACTGCGCTTCTGCAGACTGACTCGGCCGAGGCGATGGAGGAATACATCCGTGCGCAGGAATGGCCGATGGGCAAGGTGATGAATTGCATCCGCCTTGCGCTCACGGGTTCGTCTAGCGGACTCGGGATTGCTGATATAATGCGTTTCATAGGCCGGGAGGAGGCGCTTGCGCGCTTCCATAGGGCCGAAGAGCGGTTATTATAACAATCTTTCCCACCCGGTAGCCTGAGGGGGCCCAAAGTGCTTTCCGATACGGCTTGTACTCTGAATAGTCCGGGACCGGATTTGGATCAGAAGTTGCGTTGTTTCTAGGGTTTTTGCAGCGGAACGGTCCAGCCGGTCCCGGGGCTGTTTTATGTCTGCGCCATAAAACAGCCCGCTACAATCCATCGAGGGGCGGACCCCTCGAGCACCCCCTGCGGGCTCTGCTAATCTATCTTGTTTGCACCGGTTCGCTTAAAGCCGCAGAGTCAATTTCTCCATCCTCGCTTCGCTCGCCCTCCCGCAAGCGGGCCCCTCCCACTACAAGCGTGGGTGCTTATGATTCCGAAATTGACTCTGCTAAAACGCGAACCGGAAGATACTCAACGAGATACGGAAAGATCCGTCAGACCCCTTCCCGCGGAGCGGAAGCAACCGCTTGAGTAATAAGGAAATACGAAACGACCTCTGGGAGATTTTCCCAGAGGTCGAAAGGTATTGTATTGATAATCAGATTATTGGATAAAGCTGGAGAAGTAGCCGGGGAAGATGACGTTGGTGACGAGGTAGCCGACTATGGTGGAGACGGCTACGGAAATGAGGCCGGGCATCATGAAGCTGTGGTTGAGGAGGTATTTGCCGATGACGGTAGTGCCGGAACGGTCGAAGTTGACGGTGGCGATGTCTGAAGGGTAGTTGGGGATGAAGAAGTAGCCGTACACGCTGGGGAGAACGCCCAGGAGGACGGGGCCGGCTATGCCGAGCTCGTAGGCGAGCGGCAGCATCGCAACAACCACGGCGCCCTGGGAGTTGATGAGCACGCTCACCAGGAAGAACACGAAGGCGATGCTCCAGGGATAGTTGGTCACGAGACCTGCCAGCATAGACTTCATCTCCTCCAGGTAGTTGCCGAAGTAAGTATCTGCGAGCCAGGCGATTCCGTAAATTGCCACAACTGCCACCATGCCGCTCTGCCATACTGCGCCGGCAACCGCCTTCTTGGGCGACGCCTTGCAGAACATGATGTTGCAGGCGGCGGCCATCAGCATAATGATCTGGATGCAGATGTTCATCTTGGGCAGGTTGATTGCCTTGGCCACGGTATCGCCGCTCGCGGTGTGTATCATTTGCAGGAAAGCGAACCCGACGATTACGAGCAGCGAGCCCAGGAAGATGAACACAGATGCCTTGGCGGACGGGGATATGACCTTATCCAGCGTCGTGGCGGTGTTGCCGTACATATAGGCATACTGCTCTGGGTCTGACTTGCGCTTGAGGAAATCGGGATCCTTGTCCAGGTCTTTGCCCCTCTTGTACGATGCCAGAGCGGCGCACATCAGGCCAAGCACGCAGGCGGGGATGGTTACCATCAGCACCTGGGGTATGGAAACCATATAGCCATTGGCGTTGGAAATGGTGACGAAGGCTACCACCGCGGCGGCAATGGGCGAGCAGGTTATACCGACCTGCGAGGCGATGGAAGCCACGCCGCAGGGGCGCTCCGGGCGGATGTTCTTCTTTAGGGCGATATCGCAGATAATGGGCATGATGGTGTAGACTACGTGGCCGGTGCCAACCAGGACCGTGAGGAAGAATGTCACGAGCGGCCCGAGGAAGGTTATGTGCTCGGGGTGCCTGCGGAGCATCTTTTCCGCTATCTGGATCATCCAGTCCATACCGCCGGAGGCCTGCAGCGTTCCGGCGCAGGTTACTGCGGCGATTATGATGTAAATGACGTCCGTCGGGGGCGTGCCGGGTTTGAGGCCAAAGCCGAATACCAGGATGGCGAGGCCGATGCCGGAAATGGCGCCGAGCGCGAGGCTGCCGTAACGTGAGCCTACATAGAGAGCCGCAAGAACAATGAGTAGCTCGATAATCATTACAAAGGACATATTACTGTGGTTGGGGTTGCGGACCGGAGTTCTGTCCAGCGACCAAAGAAAAGGCTGAATGGCCGCTGG
>JAFZXV010000024.1 GCA_017616595.1 Bacteroidales bacterium | reverse complement strand
ACGCCTATCTGGACTCGCACGTCCAGCCGCTTTCCTGCGTCAAGGATGCAACCTTGTACCACTTCCGCCGATTCACCCGCGGCGTCTATTGCATAAAGGCCACCACCACCAAGTCGCTGGCCAAGTTATTCTACCAGTTCCTGGACTGCTGCCCCGTGCTGGACGAGGGGCTCGAGCCCCGCTTCAACCTGTACGCCTGGTACAAGGCAAGCACGCATGAATACAGGGCGATGGTGGTGCTCCGTACCGAGCTCCGCTCCCACCACTTCTATTCCACCGGCCCCGACCATCTGACCATAGGCCCCGGCGCAGCAGAGATGGCCGGCGTGTTCGTGGCCCCGTGCGAAGAAGACTTCGTAAAGGCCACCGTGCCCCAGCTTACGGAGATGCTGCAGGAGGTTAGCGTGAGCGCAGAAGACGAGGCCATGATAGACTCCCGCCTCACCCGCACGCAGCCCACTATAGAGGTGGGCATAGTGTCTGCGCCCCAGATAGAGTTTGAGATAATCTCAGATGGAGCCGGCCCCCAGCGCGTGAGCGTGGAGGACGGCCGCATAAACTACAACGGCACCCTCTTCGACGAGCTGTACTTCGACTCCGTCACCCCGTCCACCCTCTTTGCTGAGCCCTCATTCATCATACGCGAGGTTACCATAGGCATAGATTTCCACTGGCAGAGGCGGCAGGACCAGAAGTTCGCCGGCTCCCTCAAGTTCATTGCCGAGGGAGACAACGTGGTGGCTATCAATCGTATAGGGCTTGAGGACTACCTCCTCAGCGTCATCTCCTCCGAGATGCGGGCCGGCGCTCCTCTGGAGCTGCTCAAGGCCCACGCCGTCATCTCCCGCAGCTGGGCGCTGGCGAGGATGGAGGACAGGCGGAAGGTATGCGGCGGGATTCCCGGTCAAGCCGGGAATGACGGAAAAGGAGGCGGGAATGACGGCAGAGGAGCCGGGAATGACGGTGCCTGTCATCTGCCGCATCTGAATTACGATGTGTGCGCAGACGACCACTGCCAGCGCTACCAGGGGCTTACGGTGGCGGTGGGGGAGAACGTGCGCCGCGCCATAGACCAGACCTGGGGGCGCGTGCTGCGCTACGGCGGCAGCCTCTGCGACACCCGCTACTCCAAATGCTGCGGCGGGCTCACGGAGATCTTCAGCACCTGCTGGGAAGACCGCGACTACCCGTATCTCCAGAGCGTCCCGTGCCCCTATTGCGACTGCCACGACCGGGCCCTGCTTTCTACCGTTCTGAACGATTACGACCTTGAGACCGCCGACTTCCACGACTGGGAGCAGCGCTACGGCCGCCAGGAACTCTCCGCACTCGTGCTCGATCGCACCGGGGTTGATTATGGTACGATAGAGTCTCTCGAGCCCGTCGAGCGCGGGCCGTCGGGACGCATCAAGTACCTCAGGATCAACGGTTCCCGCCAGTCGGGCGTCATCGGCAAGGAGCTCGCCATCCGGCGCGCCCTCAGCAGCTCGCACCTCAAGAGTTCCAACTTCCAGGTGAGCACGGAAGGGGATACCTTTATATTGAAGGGCAAAGGCTGGGGCCACGGCGTGGGCCTCTGCCAGATAGGCGCAGCGGTCATGGCCTCCGAGGGCAAGGGCTACATAGAAATCCTCCAACATTATTACCAAGGCGCAAATGTCGAACAGCAACAATAAGACCCCCTGGCTGTGGATTCCGACCCTCTACTTTGTGGAGGGCCTTCCATACTTCATAGTAAACACCATATCCCTGGTGATGTTCAAGGATATGGGGATGGACAACGGCACCCTCGCCCTGCTTACGAGCCTCATCAGCCTGCCGTGGGTCGTCAAACCCCTGTGGAGCCCCTTTGTAGACCTCATCCGCAGCAAACGATGGTGGATAGTGTCCATGCAGATTGTGATGCTTGCCGCCATAGCGCTGGTGGCCTTCTCCGTGAGGCTGAGCACATTTACGCTTACGCTCATACTGTTCATCATCGCTGCCTTTGCCTCCGCCACGCACGACATAGCGGCGGACGGTTTCTATATGATAGCCCTGGATGAAAGGCGCCAATCGGCCTTCGTGGGCATCAGGAGCACGTTCTACCGCATTGCCTCGGTATTCGGCCAGGGCGTGCTGGTGGTTATGGCGGGCCTTCTTGAGAAGAAGCTCGGCAACATTCCCGCCGCCTGGACGGTCACCATGCTTGCGAGCGCCGGCATCCTGACCCTCTTCAGCATTTATCATCTGTTTATCCTTCCGCGCCCCGCAGAAGACCGCAGCAACGCCACCGCGGCGGGCATCATCCATGGCTTCGGAGATGCATTCGCATCTTTCTTCCGCAAACCCGGCGTCTGGCTCGCCATTGCCTTTATGCTGCTCTACCGCCTTCCGGAAGCCTTTTCCGTAAAGATGCTTTTCCCCTTCTTCCGCGACGGGGCGGAGCTCGGCGGCCTCGGCTTCAGCACCGATATGTACGGCATCGTGTACGGCACCTTCGGCGTGGTGGCCCTGCTTGCCGGCGGCATCCTGGGAGGCCTCGCCGCCGCCCGCCTCGGCCTCCGCAAGTGCATGTGGCCTATGGCCCTCGCCCTTGCGCTGCCTTGCGCCGTCTATCTTTATATGAGCATCGTCCAGCCCCAGAGCCTCTGGGTGGTAGGCGCCTGCGTGGTGTTCGACCAGTTTGGCTACGGCTTTGGCTTCTCTGCCTATATGCTCTATATGATGCACTTCTCCGAGGGTCCCCTCAAGACCTCCCACTACGCTATCTGCACCGCCTTCATGGCCCTGTCCATGCTGATTCCCGGTCTTGTGGCCGGCTATTTGCAGCAGGCGCTGGGGTACATCGGTTTCTTTGTCCTCGTAATGATATGCTGTATCGCAACCTTCTTCGTAACCTTCTTTGCGCAGCGGCGCTTGTAGTGTCCGTTGCCGCCGGCGCCCGCGTCAAGCCCGGCATAGAAGTCCTGCGCGACCGCGGCTTCGCCGGCCTGCAGGGCAAGCGCGTCGGCCTGCTCACCAATCCGAGCGGGGTCGATTCCCAGCTGCGTTCCACCATAGATATCCTCGCAGAGAACGTCAACCTCGTTGCCCTTTACGCCCCCGAGCACGGCGTGCGCGGCGACATTTGGGCCGGAGGCAAGGTGGAATCGGGCAAAGACGAGGCCACCGGCCTGCCCGTCCACTCGCTCTACGGCTCCACCCGCCAGGCAACGCCGGAGATGCTCAAGGGCATCGATATCCTGGTGTACGACATCCAGGACGTGGGCACCCGGTCTTACACTTTCATCAGCTGCCTGGGGCTTACGATGCGCACCTGCGCCTCGCTAGGCATCCCGGTGATGGTGCTGGACCGTCCCAACCCGCTCGGCGGCCTCAAGGTCGAGGGCCCGCTGGTGCGCGAGGGCTACTTCTCCTACGTGAGCCAGTATGCCATCCCGTACGTCTACGGCCTCACGGTAGGGGAGCTCGCAATGCTCATCAACGAAGAAGGCCTCAACCGTGGCCAGAAGGGCAACGAGGAGCCCGCGCACTGCAAGCTCACTGTAGTTCCCATGGAAGGCTGGGACCGCAGCATGACCTACGAGGCCACCGGCCTGCCCTGGGTGATGCCCTCGCCCAACATCCCTTACCCGCGCAGCGCCATCTGCTATCCCAGCGCCGGCCTGGTGGGGGAGTTCAACAATTACCTTAACATCGGCATCGGCTATACGATTCCCTTCGACGCTTTTGCGGCGGAGTGGATAGATGCAGATGCCCTGAAGGCCAAGCTGGACAGCTACAAGGTGCCCGGCGTAGCCTGGAGGGCCGTACACTACACTCCTTTCTACGGCAGCAGCGCCAAGAAACTCATACACGGGGTGCAGTATTATTATACCGATTACGAGGCCGCTCCCATCACCCTGGTGCAGTTCTACGTGATGCAGGCGGTATACGATCTTTATAAAAAGAATCCTTTTGAACTCTCGGAAAACAGGATTTCCATGTTCAACAAGGTTTGTGGAACGGATTTTGTCAGTACTGAGTTCAGCAAGCGCTTCCGGGTGTCCGACATCCTCTCCTACTGGAACGGCGATGT
>JAFZXV010000023.1 GCA_017616595.1 Bacteroidales bacterium | reverse complement strand
GCGGGACGACCTGGACGCAGCTTGGCCAGGCCACCGGCAAGGACGGAAAGGACGGAGACAGCATCTTCCAGTGGGTGAACCAGGACGAGAGCTACTGGTACTTCGCACTCGCTAACGGCGACGTTATCAAGATTGGCCGCGGCATCCACGGCGCCAAGGCAGTCAACGCCATCCCGTCTTTCTCGGACGGTTCCGTGATTGCCAACAAGGGCAAGTTTACCATGAGTTTCGACGTGCTCCCGGCCGAGGCTGCAGAGGGCCTTGCAGAAGAGAGCAACGACATCTTCAACGTAAAGGTAGTCTATACCGCCCCCACCAAGGCGTCCAACTCAATCTGCCTTCCCATCTTATCCAAAGAGGGCAAGGAAGGCGTGCTGCTGCTGACGGTAGACGGTAGCAATTTGGACGACAGCTTCGTAAAGGGCACCTCCGGCGCCAGCGCATGCCTGCAGATAGTCTGGAACGACAACGTGATGTCCAGCGGCTACTTCACGCTCACATACTACGACCCCTACAACGGCCACGAATACGTCGACCTTGGCCTGCCCTCAGGCCTTAAGTGGGCCACCTGCAATGTGGGCGCCACCAAGCCTGAGGATTACGGCGACTACTTCGCCTGGGGCGAGACGGAGCCGAAAGAGCGCTACGACTGGTCTACATATAGGTGGTGTAACGGAGCTTATAATAAGCTTACAAAGTATTGTACCAATAGTTCATACTGGGACAGTACCGAGCCGATGGACAACAAGACCGTTCTCGACCCGGAGGATGATGCCGCCCACGTGAAGTGGGGCGGCAGCTGGCGTATGCCGACTATTGATGAATGGATAGAGTTGCAATCTAGCTGCAAGTTGACCTGGACGATCCAGAACGGTGTGAACGGCCTCCTTGTTACCAGCGTGACAAACAGCAACAGTATATTCTTTCCCGCCACAGGCTACCTGTTCGGCACCGGCTATTACCGTGTGCTGACCCACGGCTACTACTGGTCTTCATCCCTCTATGCGGCCAATTCGGATGACGCGTTTAACTTACGTTTCAATTCCGAGAGTGTCGACACGAGCTTCTCCTTCCGCTACGACGGAATCCCTGTCCGCCCCGTCTGCGAATGACGCCGGGCGCTGATTATCTGATCTTCTTTTGATCCGCGACGGGATTGTAGACCACTCTACAATCCCGTCGCTGCATCAAAATCGGCAGATAAGGGCAAAAAGTGCTTGTGACAGGATTGTGGAGGGGTCTACAGTCCCGTCGCGGATAAGGGTGCGAAGTTTTTATTATATTTGCGTGATGATTGACGCAAAACTGATATCCGCCGAGGTCGAAAAGATTTTCGCCTCCATCGAATTTACCAAAGAACCGGCCGGTCTGTACGACCCGCTCCGCTATATGATCAGCATTGGCGGCAAGCGCATCCGTCCCACGCTGTGCCTGACCGCATGCGGCCTTTTCTGCGACACACTTCCCGCAGAAGTCCGCGACTGCGCGGCCGCCCTTGAGGTGTTCCACACCTTCACCCTGATCCACGACGATATCATGGACCGCTCGCCGCTGCGCAGGGGTGTGCCCACGGTATGGACCAAGTGGAACGAAGATACCGCCATCCTCAGCGGCGACGTGATGCTGATAGATGCCTATACCCGCATAGCCAAGGCGCCATCCCACTGCCATTCAGAGGTGATGAGCCTCTTCTCCAAAACAGCCGCCGAGGTTTGCGAGGGCCAGCAGTTCGATATGGAGTTCGAAAGCAGGAGCGATGTCACTATGGCGGAGTATGAGCGGATGATAGGCCTCAAGACCGCAGTGCTGATAGCCTGTAGCGCCAAGATAGGCGCCCTGGTGGCGGGCGCTCCCGCAGATGCTTGCGACGCACTGTATCGGTATGGCTATCAGCTCGGTATGGCATTCCAGATTGCCGACGATTACCTAGACGCCTATGGCGACGAGAAGGTCTTCGGCAAGCCAATCGGCGGCGACATCATCAACGGCAAGAAGAGCTGGCTGACTATCCGGGCCCTGGAGAAGACAGATTCCGTAAGTGCGTTTATGGACGCCTTCAACCGCGACGCATCCACTCCCGAGGCCCGTCAGGCCAAGATTTCCGCCGTCAAGCTGTTCTACGACACCCTTGGCGTAGCGGACGACGCCCGCGCGGAGATACGCCGCTATTCAGACCTTGCGCTGGAGGCAGTCAAGGACCTTCCTTGCGACATAGAGCCTCTGCGCCAGTTCTCCGAGAAACTCATAGGCCGCGCCAAGTAGATGGAGGCCACCGTAGTCAAGAACGCAGGCAGCCATTATCTGCTGAGTCACCTGCCGCAGTGGGCGCCCTTCCCGGCGGTCCTGCGGGGCAAGGTGCGGCTCGAGCGCAGCGGGGCCACGAATCCGGTGGCCGTGGGCGACCGCGTCCGCTACGAGATTCCCGATCAGGTCGGGAATGACGATAAAGCCGTAATCACCGAAGTGCTGCCGCGCAGCAACTATATCATCCGCCGCAGCACCAACCTTTCCCGCCAGTCGCATGTGATTGCAGCCAATCTGGACAGGGCCATCCTGGTCGTCACGCTGTATTTCCCGGAAATCAAGCTGCCGTTCCTGGACCGCCTGCTGGTGACATGCGAGGTATATGGCGTACATCCCGTCATCGTTCTAAATAAGCTGGACCTTTATCGCGATCTGGCGCCAGAACAGGTCGGGGCCTTCTGCGATATTTACCGCGGAGCCGGATACACGGTGCTGGAATGCTCGGCCCTCACCGGCGAGGGCATAGACGGCCTGCGGGCCCTCTGCAGTAGCGGCACAAGCCTCCTGAGTGGCGAGTCCGGAGTGGGTAAATCGTCAATAATCAAAGCATTGGACCCCACGCTCGACCCTAAGGTAGGCCTTATCAGCGAGGCGCACCTCCAGGGCAAGCACACCACTTCCTTATATGAGATGTATCCCCTGCAGGGCGGCGGCTTCATAGTGGATACTCCCGGCCTGAGGGGCTTCGGCCTTGTAGACCTGGAGAAGGAAGAAATCTCCAAATACTTCCCCGAGATGCTCCGGGTGGCAGACCGATGCCGCTTCATCCCTTGCACACACACCCACGAGCCCGGCTGTGCAGTTAAGCAAGCGCTCGAGGATGGTTCCATCAGCCCCGAGCGCTACAATTCCTACCTCGGCATGCTCGAGGAGGATAAGAAATTCCGCTAGAGCTTCTTCAGCGCCTCTATGACGCGGTCTCCCAGCTCCGACTTGGCGCGGATGTGTTCCAGGACGGATTTTACAAAGGAATTGTTCTCAAAGTCGCCGCGCACCTGCTCAAAGTCAATTTCTTTCTGCACGCGGTCTCCGTCGGCTCCGAAGCCGGTCTTGGAGGCGAGGTTGAATTCCTTGCGGGCGTCGTCGTAAAGCATACGGTCCAGGCCGACCACTGCCTCTTTCCATTCGCCTACGATGCGGATGGCGTCTTGCGCCGTCATCTTCTCCGGATCTACGCCGAACACCTCGGGGAATTTGTCGCAGGCCCAGTTCCACTCGTAGGAGTAGTAGTTGTCTGCCATGGTCTTGAAGGCCTCGTGGATCTGCTCCAGGGTAGATACCCTGCCGTTCTCGATGGCCGTCATCAGGGCCTCGATCTCGCTCTTGGGAGCGATGAGGCCGCTTATATCAACCCACTCGCCGCGTCCGATGCGGGAGTCGGGCAGAAGGCGGGCGCGCATCTGCTCCTCAGAAGAGAAGCTGAACCCTCCGTCTTTATCCTGCAGCCTGGAAATCAGCGAGTTGCCCATAAACTTAAGGATTCCGGTGCGGTACATCTCAAGCCCCCTGTGCAGTGCGGAATTGGTAATCTTGACGCTGTGGAAAGAATAGGAATCGCTCAGTTCTCCGCTGGCGTAACGCAGATTCTCCAGGGTCTTTACGCCCTTGAGCATCTTTTGGATGGTGAACGGACTCAGGAGGTTATAGTTGATGAAGTCGTACTGCACGGGGTCTGTGCGCCCGTCGCGCTTGGGCCATTTCTTGGCGTCGCGGATTGTACCAACGCTGCGCAGGTTCACGCCCGGCGCAAGGTAAGACGTCTCTCCTTTCTCTATGAGGTAAGAGAAGGGCAGGTTGGTGGTATCTGAATGCGTTACGTGACGTCCCATTACAAGCGAGAAGGCTCCCACGCGCGCAGGCCAGAGGATATAGGAGTCGGAAGATGTCTTTGCACCCCTCTCCAGCGTGCCCTGGTGGATGGGCCCCAGCTTGTACATATGGTTGCTCTGGTTGGATCCGGAGCCGGCGTTCATAAAAGAGAACATGCCTGCGATGAGCAGCGTGCTCTTATGGTGCGTAACGGTGTACGGGCCTGCAAAGATGGCGCACGCCTCGCCGTTCTCTCCCTGGCAGTTGCTGAAAAACAGCGAGTCGCTGGCGGAATAGCCGTGTCCGAAGTGGCATGCCTGCCCCACAAAGCAGCGGGTGAGCATGGCGCCGTCGGTGATGGACGAGTTGCTGGAGATGATGAAGTCTTCGCAATCCACGCTCTTGCCTATGTACACGGGGGCGCTGGCGTTGCTCAGGATGCTGCCGTTCTTGAGGCTGCTGGCTCCGGAAATCTTGCAGCAGTCTCCGATGCGTACGCCGATTATGTCGCCGCAGTCGGTGATGAGGCAGTCCTGGCCGATGGTGCCGCGGTTGGAACGCACTGCGTCCACGCTCCTTGTGATAATGGCGCCGATTGCGTCGATGAACGCAGGGCGGTGCCTGTAGAGAGCCGTCATGTATGCCTCGTGCGAGGACAGGGTGTCGTGGATGATGACCTCGCGGCCGCCGGTCTCGTTGAGCACGGATACCTTTACGCCGTTGCCGAAGGTGCACTCGCCGTCTACCGCAAGCAGGCCTATGCTGTCTATGACGGTACGTGCGCCGATGTCGTAGCGGGCGATGTGCCTGCGGACGCTGCGGATGAGGCAGTCGTCGCCCACCGTCACGTCGAACAGGGTGGCGTCTTCTATGCCGCTATGGCGTACGATGCCGCCTGCAAGGGTTACGTCTTTGTTGAAGGTGCCAAGGAGCACCGTGCCGCAGAAGCTGACGCGGCGGATGTAGTCTGCGCAAAAGCCGTCGGCAACGCGTACGTCGCTCCAATTGGCGGCGGTGCAGCCCTGCGCCTGGAGCTGCGATATCTCTGATGATGTTAGATTTCGATGTTTCATACTGTTTCGTTTCGGGCTGCAAAGATAGCATATTTTTGTCATATCCAAGGAAAAAGCTAAATTTACGTCTTGTTATGAAACTGATTTTTGCAACCGGCAACAAAGGCAAGCTGCGCGAGGCCAGGGAAATCCTGGAGGGTTATGTGGATGTTGTCTCTCCGGAGGAGTGCGGCATATACTCCGAGCCGGAAGAAACCGGCGTTACCCTCAAGGAAAACTCGCTCCTCAAGGCTGAGTTCTTCTGCGCCCGGTCCGGCCTGGACTGCTTTGCAGACGACACCGGCCTGGAGGTGGACGCCCTCGGCGGCGCCCCCGGCGTGCACGCCGCACGCTATGCCCAGGACATAGCCAGGCGCGACGGCCTCGCCGAGCCCCCGGACCACGACTTCAGCGCCAATATCGACGCCCTGCTGCGTGAGCTTCAAAAGCACCCCGGAGAGCCGCGTACGGCCCGTTTCCGCAGTGTGGTCACCCTGATCTGCAACGGTGAGCCGCACTTTTTCGAGGGCACTGTTGAGGGGCATATCGCCATGCAGCGCAGCGGCACCGGCGGCTTTGGTTACGACCCAGTGTTCATTGCCGACGAGTATCCGCACTGCAGCGTAGCCGAGTTGCCGGAAGAGGTCAAAAACGCCATCTCCCACAGGGGCAAGGCCCTGCGCGCCATGGCACAGTGGTTGAAGGAAAATAACCCCGTATGAAAAAAATATTTCTCGCAATAGCGCTGCTGGCGCTTACCGTTTCGGTCCCGGCGCAGACCAAGGGCTTCAAACTCGGCAAATGGACTGAAATCCAGAGCGCCATCCTCAAGGAACTCAACCGTTCCTACGTAGATTCCCTCCCCGTAGACCGCATAGAGCGCGCCGCGGTGGACGCCATGCTGGCCGAGCTGGATCCGTATACAGTCTACATTCCGGAAGAAGAGAACGAAGACCTCCGTATGATGATAAACAAGTCTTATGGAGGCATAGGCGCCATAATCTATAAGCCTGAGCTGCAGGGCAACGTAATAATCAACGAGCCTTACCAGGGCTCTCCCGCGGTAAAGGCTGGCCTCCGCGCAGGGGATGAGATCCTTACCATAGACGGCCAGAGCGTGGCGGGTCTCAACAGCCAGCAATGCAGCGAGAAGATGCGCGGCGTGCCGGGCACCAAGGTGGTTTTCAAGGTCAAGAAGGTCCGTACCGGAGAGATAAAGACCGTAACCGTAACGCGCCAGACTATACATCTGCCTGATATAGAGTACTATGGATTCCTCCGCCCGGGCGTGGGATACATCCTTCAGAGCGGCTTTACCGATGGCGTTGGCGAGCAGATCCGCAGCGCCATAAAGGATATGACAAAGAGTTCCAGACTGGATACTCTTGTGCTCGACCTCCGCGGCAACGGCGGCGGCCTTATGAACGAAGCGGTGGAGATAGTGTCCATATTCGTGCCCCAGGGCTCGCTGGTCGTAACCGCCAAGGGGCGCGAGGAGGGGTCGTCGTACGAATATCGCACCTCCAAGGCTCCGCTCGACACCAAGCTGCCGCTGGTGCTTCTGGTCGATTCTTCCAGCGCGTCGTCGTCGGAAATCGTTGCAGGAGCGCTCCAGGACATGGACCGCGCCATCATAGTGGGCAACCGTACGTTCGGCAAGGGCCTTGTGCAGAGCATACGTCCGCTGCCGTACAACGGCGAGCTTAAAATCACCACGGCCAAGTACTTTACGCCCAGCGGCCGCTGCGTGCAGGCCATAGACTACTCGCAGCGTAACGAAGACGGCTCCGTGGGGCACATCCCCGACTCCCTCACCCACGAGTTCAAGACCGCAATGGGCCGCACCGTGCGGGACGGCGGCGGCATCACCCCGGATATCCAGGTCAAAGCCCACGAATACAGCCGCCTGACTTACTCACTTGTGGTAAACGGCGTGGTGGAGCAGTTTGCGCTGGACTATGTGCGCACCCACGAGAGCATCCCTTCAGCCACCGATTTCAGGCTGAGCGACGAGGAATACGAGCAGTTCGTCTCTTTTGCAGAGGGCAAGAAATTCGACTACCGCAGCTCGGCCCGCACCTATTTCGACTATGTGAAGAAGGAGCTTGAGCGCGACGGCCTTACGGAGGCCATGGCTCCCCAGCTGGAGGCGCTCGGCAAGGCCCTGGATATGGAGAAGGCAGAATTCCTGCGCCTCAAGAAAGACGAGATAGTGCCGTTTATAGAAGAAGAGATCGTAGTGCGCTACTACTTCAGCCCCGACGGCGTAAAAGTACGCCTCCGCTACGACGACCAGCTCCACGAGGGCCTCCGCAAAGCATCCACTTTCAAGTTTGAATAATGGAAAGGAAGGCGCTCGAAATAATGGCGCCGGCGGGCAATTTTGAGTGCTTGCGGGCGGCTGTTCAGGGTGGGGCTGATTCTGTGTATTTCGGAGTGGGGCGGCTCAACATGCGCTCGCGCAGCGCGGCCAACTTTGCGCCGGAAGACCTGGCGGAAGTGGTACGCATCTGCCGCGCTGCCGGAGTGCGTACGTACCTGACTCTCAACATCATACTGTACGAAGAGGATCTCGCTCCCATGCGCGGAGCGTTGGATGCCGCGCTCGCCGCAGGGGTGGATGCGGTAATAGCTTCCGACGTAGCTGCGCTCGAATATGCCCGCAGCATCGGTCTGGAGGTTCACGCCTCCACTCAGCTCAACGTCTCCAATATCGAGGCCCTCAGGTTCTATGCCCGTTGGGCCGATGTGGTAGTCCTTGCCCGCGAGCTCAATCTGGACCAGGTGCGCCGCATCCACGAGGCCATAGTCCGCGAGCACATCTGCGGCCCCTCCGGCAAGCCGGTGCGCATAGAGATGTTCGCCCACGGAGCGCTCTGCATGGCCGTGAGCGGCAAATGCTACATGAGCCTCCACGCATACGGTGCATCGGCCAACAGGGGCGCCTGCATGCAGGTCTGCCGCCGCGGCTACGGAGTCACAGACCTGGAAACCGGCTACGAACTCAACATAGACAACGAATACATAATGTCCCCCAAGGACCTCTGCACCATAGAGTTCATGCAGAAGATGGTCGATTGCGGCGTGCGCGTATTCAAGATTGAGGGCCGCGCCCGCAGCGCGTAGTACGTTGGCCGCTGTGCCCGCTGCTACCGCGCCGCCGCCG
>JAFZXV010000001.1 GCA_017616595.1 Bacteroidales bacterium | reverse complement strand
GGTGAGCACGCCGTTAGAATTAGCAATGCGGGAGATAGAAAGGGGTTTCGGGGGAATCTGTCCACCGTCCCCCGGGGGTGCAGGGGGATTATAGGATGCTCCAAAAAAAGCTGTCCGGTTTTGCCGGACAGCTTTTTTGTGGAGCATAGCGGAATCGAACCGCTGACCTTTTGAATGCCATTCAAACGCTCTACCAACTGAGCTAATACCCCGTTTGGGACTGCAAATATAATCAATTTTTTTTAATGTCAACACTTTTTTCTGTGTTGAAGCTATAAAACTTGGAGTCGGCTACTATTATGTGGTCGTAGAGGTTGAGGCTGCAGGCGGAGCAGGCGTCGCGCAGGTAGTCTGTCTGGCGGATGTCGCCGCGGCTGGGGAGGGGGTCGCCGCTGGGATGGTTGTGGACGAGGATGATGCCGGAGGCGCCCGATTCCAGGGCCTGGCGGATGATTATGGCGATGTCTATTGTGGTGGATGATCCTCCACCGACCGTCAGGCGCACTGTTTTGAGCTCGCGTAACTTCCTGTCTGTTAGGATTATCCAGCATTCCTCGTGCCGCAGGCCCTTGAGGCGCGGAATCATGCGGTCGTAGACCTGCTGCGGGTCTGTGTAGACGATGCCGCCGGAGTTGTTTTCCTGGATGAGGCGGCGGCCGAGCTCCAGGGCGGCGAGGAGGGCGGAGGCCCGGCTGGGGCCGATGCCTTCGAGCCCGGCGAGGTAGCCGGCGTCGCAATCCACAAAGCCGGAAAGCCTGCCGTCTACGAGGCCCAGAAGGCGATGGGCCATATCTACGGCGCTCTCTCCCTTGCGGCCGCTCCGCAGGAGTATTGCAATAAGTTCTGCGTCAGACAAAGTGTCCGCCCCCCGGGCGAGAAGTTTTTCCCGAGGCCGCTGGGCCTCGCACATTTCAAGTATTTTCATAGCGGTGCAAAGGTAAGGCGTAATGCGGCAATTCCTGCTGCCCCACAGATGATTTATACGATTTTTTAAGAATACGCCGATATTTATTATATTTGTGATTCGAATAATTTAAGGCGCTATGGCAAAGGAAATAAAATTTTCACTCGTTTACAGGGATATGTGGCAGTCTTCGGGCAAATATCAGCCCAGGGCAGACCAGCTGGTGCGCGTGGCTCCCGCCATCATAGACATGGGATGCTTCGACCGCGTAGAGACCAACGGCGGAGCCTTCGAGCAGGTTAACCTCCTGTACGGAGAGAACCCCAACAAATCCGTCCGCGTCTGGACCGCCCCCTTCCACAAGGCCGGAATCCAGACCCATATGCTCGAAAGGGGCCTCAACGCCCTGCGCATGTACCCTGTGCCCGCAGACGTGCGAGAGTTGATGTTCAAGGTCAAGAAAGCCCAGGGCACAGACATAGCCCGTTCTTTCTGCGGCCTCAACGACCATCGCAACCTCAAGCTCAGCGTGGAATACGCCAAGAAAGCTGGAATGATCTCCCAGGCGGCGCTATCCATCACACATTCTCCCGTACATACGGTAGAGTATTACATGGGCGTCGTGGACCATCTGGTGGAATACGGCACAGACGAGATCTGCCTCAAGGATATGGCCGGCGTAGGCCGTCCGAGCGTGCTGGGGCGCCTTGTCAAGGAAATCAAGACAAAATATCCCGATATCAAAGTGCAGTACCATGGCCATACCGGCCCCGGTTTCAGCACCGCCTCCATGCTTGAGGTGGCACGCGCAGGCGCTGATTATCTGGACGTTGCCGTCGAGCCCCTCTCCTGGGGCAAGGTGCATCCGGACGTCATAACCATCCAGCAGATGCTGCGCGCAGACGGCTTCCTCGTCAAGGATATCAACATGGACGCCTATATGCAGGTGCGTGCCCTCACGCAGGAATTCATAGACGACTTCCTGGGCTATTGGATCAACCCGAGCAACGCCAAGATGACGTCCCTGCTGGTCGGATGCGGCCTCCCTGGCGGAATGATGGGCTCGATGATGGCCGACCTGATGGGCTTCAAATCTGCCATCAACGCCGCAGAACGCGCCGCCGGCAAGCCGGAATCGGACATCGACACCCTCATGGTACGCCTCTTCAACGAGGTAGAGTACGTGTGGCCGCGCCTCGGCTACCCGCCTCTCGTCACCCCTTTCAGCCAGTACGTCAAGAACACGGCCCTGATGAACCTCTTTGCGCAGGCGCAGGGCAAGCCGCGCTTCAGCACCATAGACAAAGACACCTGGGGAATGATACTCGGCAAGATGGGCCGCCTGCCCGGCCCCCTCGCCCCGGAAATAGTAGCGCTGGCCAAAGAAAAGGGCCTGGAGTTCTACACCGGCAACCCTCAGGACGAATATCCCGACGAGCTCCCCAAATTCCGCGCGATGATGGCGGAAGAAGGCTGGGACTGCGGCGAGGACGACGAAGAACTCTTTGAGATGGCCATGCACGAGCGCCAGTACCGTGATTACCGTTCCGGCATAGCCAAGGAGCGTTTCGAGCACGACCTGGCAGACCTCAAGGCCAAGGCCGGCGCCCCCATCGTGGTCAAGCGCCCCGTGGTGGAGCAACCCCGCTTCAGCGCCGAGGAATACGCCGCCAAGTATCCTGCAGCCGTGCCCGTATGCGCCCCCGCAAAGGGCCAGCTGCTCTGGGAGATAGACGTCAAGGACGATTCCTCCGCGCCCGTGCTCGGGACAGCCGTAACTGCCGGAGTACCTTGCGGTTACGTGCAAACCAAATACGGCCTGGAAGAGATAGTTCCGGCCCGCACCGGCCGCATAGTTGCGGTTACGCGCGAGCAAGGTGCCGAGGTCGTCAAAGGAGAGATCGTAGCATACGCTGAATGAACGGCGCCAACGATTTTTCACGGCTGGAGCTGAGTCTGCCGGCAGCCCGGAAGAACTACCGTTACTTCCGCAGCCTGCTGCGCCCGTCCACCAAGCTGCTGGTGCTGGTCAAGGCCAACGCCTACGGCCACGGAGCCGTGGAATTTGCGTCGATGATGCAGGCCGAGGGTGCCGATTATCTGGCGGTTGCGCTGCCGTTAGAGGGCGTTGAACTGCGCCGCGCCGGCGTGTCGCTGCCCGTGCTGGTGCTTACCGCCGGCACCGACTTCTTCCCGGAAATCATAGACTATCGCCTCGAGCCTGGCATCCCCAATCTGTACACCCTTAACGCCCTCTGCGAGATGCTGGACGCCCGCGGCATCAGCGGCTTCCCAATCCACATAAAGCTCGATACCGGCATGCACCGCCTCGGCTTTGTGCCGGAAGAGCTGCCGGCGCTATTTGCGTTCCTGCAGCATCATCCGCAGGTGCGCGTGCGCTCTGTCTATTCGCACCTTGCGGTGGCGGAAGACCCGTCTCAAGACGAGTTCACGCTGGGGCAGATAAGCCTCTTCGAGAGGGGCGCTCAGGCTCTGTCGGACGCAATCGGATATCGCCCCATGTGGCACATACTCAACTCCGCCGGCATCGAGCGCTTCCCGCAGTATCAGTTTGACATGGTGCGCCTCGGCATCGGCATCTATGGCGTAAGCGCGCTTTCCGGAGTACGCCTCGCCCCGGTGGCGTCGCTCAAGGTCAAGGTGCTGCAAATCAAGGATTTGCACGATGGCACAGTGGGCTACGGCAGGCATGGCACCGTGGCTTCCGGAGGCACCCGCATCGCCACCATCCCCGTGGGATATGCAGACGGCATCAACCGTCACCTCGGATGCGGCAGGGCGTCCTTCAGCATAGGCGGGCATCGCGCCCCCACCATCGGCAACATCTGCATGGATATGACCATGTTGGACGTAACCGGCATCCCGTGCGAGCCGGGCGACACCGTCACCATATTCGGAGAAGACCCTACGGTGGGCGAGCTTGCCGGCATCCTGGACACCATCCCTTACGAAATACTCACCTCCGTGCCACGTCGCATAGAAAGAATAGTAATACGCAAATGAAACGACTCCTCACCCTTGCGCTCGCGCTCCTGTGCGTCGGCGCCGCTGCCCAGAACAACGGCGGCCTCACCCCCGAAATGCTCTCCGCCATAAGCAAAGGCTGGCAGGGCACTCCCGCAGACAAGGCGCTGCGTAACGCAATCGGCCAGACGCCCCTTAACACGTTGGCTATCAATGCAGAGAGCGCTGCGATGCCAGGCACGGAATTCTCCGACCGCGTGCGCACTAAGGGCATCACGGACCAGAAATCCAGCGGCCGCTGCTGGCTCTTCACGGGCCTCAACGTGCTGCGCGCCGCCGCCATAGAGAAGTACGACCTCGGCGAGTTCCAGTTCAGCCAGAACTACTGCTTCTTCTGGGACCAGCTGGAGAAGTCCAACCTCTTCCTTCAGGCCATAATAGACACCCGCGCGCTGCCTCTGGACAGCCGCGAGGTCGACTGGCTCTTCCAGCATCCCATCGGAGACGGCGGCACATTTACCGGAGTTGCCAATCTGGTTACCAAGTACGGCCTGGTGCCGGCGGACGTTATGCCGGAGACGGCCGTAGCAAACAGCACGGCCCAGATGCGGGTGCACCTCAGTAACTTGCTGAGGCAGGATGGTTTACGCCTGCGCGATATGTATGAACAGGGCATGCTGAACGCACCCCGCGGAGGCGGCCGTGCAAAGAAGCACGCCGACGAGGTGCTGGCTCTGCTTGAGAAGGAAAAGCTCTCTATGCTGGCCGATGTTTACCATGTGCTGGCCCTCTGCCTTGGCGTTCCTCCCACTGAGTTCGAATGGAAAGGCAAGGTGGTGACCCCGGTGCAGTTCTATCAGGATATGCTTGGCTACGACCTCGAGAACAACTACGTCATGCTGATGAACGACCCTTCCCGCGAGTACGGCAAGGTGTATGAGATCCAGTACGACAGGCACGTGTACGACGGCCAGAACTGGCTGTACGTGAATCTGCCCGTCGAGCGCATCAAAGAGATGGCCGTGGCATCCATCAAGGCCGGAGTGGCAATGTACTTCAGCTGTGACGTGGGCAAGTTCCTGGACCGCAAGAGGGGAGTGGCAGACCTCAATAACTTCGACTACGAGTCTCTGCTCGGGGTTGAGTTTACCATGGACAAGAAACAGCGCATCCAGACCCACTCCAGCGGCTCCAGCCACGCAATGACGCTAATTGCCGTAGACCTTAAGGAAGGCAAGCCCGTAAAATGGATGGTGGAGAACAGCTGGGGCAACACCGGCTACAAAGGAAACGTCATCATGACCGACGAGTGGTTTGACGAGTACATGTTCCGCCTGGTGGTGGAGAAATGCTTCGTCCCTGCCGACGTCATGGCCATGCTCGCCCAGGAGCCCATCCTCCTGCCCGCCTGGGATCCGATGTTCCTGCCGGAGGAATAGATTATCTGAACTGAATGTTGAAGCCTTCGTCCAACAACGGCTGGACGAGGGCTTTCATCTCTTCTACGGAGTACTTCTCCAGGTCCTGGGCCGGCGTGGGGCGGTCGATGCTGTACACCTGCACCTGCCGCGGCTTGAGCGTGCGGACAATGTCCATCCACGGCTCCAGCACCTCCGGCGCGCCGCTGTCGAATATGAGATTCCCGGTCGAGCCGGGAATGACGCCTTCCGTCATGCCTGACCCCTTTGCCGTCATGCCTGACCCCTCTTCCGTCATACCCGACCTGATCGGGTATCTCAGGAACATCGTCTGCAGCACGAAGTCCCCCTGGAACTTCTTGAGCGCCTCCACCGTGCGGGCCACGCTGTATCCGGGGGCGGGACGGTTGATGAGCGCCGCCAGCGCGTCCGTGGGCGCGTCGATCTTCATTATTGGGTTGTCCACCTTGCGCAGGGCCTCAAAGACCTCAGGCAGATGCACCCGCGTGGCGTTGGAGAGCACGGACACTTTGGCGCCGGGGTAGAACGCGTCCCGCAGCTTGAGGGTATCGTCGATGATGGTGGGGAAGTCGGGGTTGAGCGTGGGCTCGCCGTCACCGCTGAAGGTGATGGAGTCCACCGGCGTACCGTCGAGAAGCAGCGCCGTAAGCTTGTCTTCCAGGGCCGACCGTACCTGGGCGGCGGTGGGGAGCACGGTGTCACCGCGGCCGTCGGCGTTCCAGCCGCATTCACAGTAGATGCAGTCGAAGTTGCAAATCTTGCCTTTGGTGGGCAGCAGATTGATGCCGAGGGAGCTGCCGAGCCGGCGGCTGTGTATGGGCCCGAATACGGTTTCTTCTCGTAACATGGCCACAAAGTTGCGATTTTTTTCGGTCGATTGAAAATAATTTGTCATCTTTGTAATGTTATGGTACAATGGATGGGAGTTATAAACCTCACGCCGGATTCGTTCTACGAGCCCAGCAGGGTTGATTCATCAAACACGGCCGCCATAATGGAGCGCATCCGCAGTATGATAGACGCCGGAGCCTCCATCATAGACCTTGGCGCCGTTTCCACACGCCCCGGGGCGGATATTTTAACGGTAGAAGAAGAGTGGGCACGCCTCAGTCCAGTGCTTTCCGCGCTCGCCAACAGCTACGCGCTGCGCACGTCGTCGCCTATCCGCATTTCGGTAGACACTACGTCGGCAGAGATTGTGCGGCGGGTGTACGATACCATCGGCCCGTTTATCGTAAACGACATCTCGGCAGGGGAGGACGACCCCCAGATGCTCCCCGCAGTGGCGGAGCTCGGGCTCACGTATATCGCTATGCATAAGCGCGGTACACCTCATACCATGGACCAGCTCACAGATTACCCCGCAGGCGTTGTGCGCGAGCTGGCAGACTACTTCCGCGTGTTTGCGCGTGTTGCGGAATCCGTCGGCATAAAAGACTGGATACTGGACCCTGGCGTCGGCTTTGCCAAGACCGAGGCCCAGGACTGGGAGATACTGCAGAGGCTCGATGTGCTGGCAGATCTTGGGCGCCCCGTCCTGGTTGGCGCCGCAGACAAGCGCTTTACGCACAATGTGCCGGCACGTATTATCAGTTGGTTCGGAAGCAAGGGCGCCCGTAAAGCCCGCGAAGAATGCCGCGTGCGGGACTGGTCCTGCCCGTCCGGCACAGATATAGCCAATACACTTGCAGTAGCGCACGGAGCCACCATCCTGCGCGTGCACGAAATACCAAAGTAGATAGTTTTATGTTCGGGGTACTGGCCGCCCGCCGCGCCGGTTGAGAGAGTCCCGTTGAACTTGATTCGGTTAACACCGACGTAAGGAAATGTCACATATCGGCGAATTTGAACTAATCGGGCGCATTGCCGCCCTCTCCTGTCAGCCTGCGGGCTCCTCCTGTTATCCTGCGGGCTCCTCCTGCAACATCGAGGACCCTTCCAGCAACATTGCGGCTCCCTCCTGCACCCCTGCGGACCCTTCCAGCAACATTGCGGCTCCCTCCTGCACCCCTGCGGACCCTTCCTGCCATCCTGAGCCCTCTCTCTGTCATCCTGAGCGAAGCGAAGGATCTCCATCCCCCTCCGGCATCATCGGCATCGGCGACGACTGCGCCGTCATCCCGCAGCACTTCGGCCTCGACACCCTGGTCACAACGGATCTGTTGATAGAGGGCCGCCACTTCCTCCTGGAAGACATAACTCCCTATGAACTAGGCTGGAAGAGCGCCGCCGTCAACATCTCCGACATCGCCGCGATGGGCGGCCGCCCCACCAGCGCCTTCCTTTCCATCGCCCTCCCGGATTTTTCCAACCGGCCCGACCTCGCCTCCCTTCGTCATTCCCGACCTGATCGGGAATCCCTTGAGCCTTCCTCCGGTCATCCTGAGCCTCCTTTTTGTCATCCTGAGCGCAGCGAAGGATCTCCCTCCCCCCTGACGGAATGGATGGACGGGTTCATAGCCGGCTTCAACGCCCTCTGCGGCAAGTACGGCGTCCGCCTCCTCGGCGGCGACACCTCTGCCTCCGACGACAAACTCTTCATCAACGTCACCCTTCTTGGCGAATGCCCCCACGGCCGCGCCATCCTTCGCTCCGGCGCCCGCGCGGGAGATATTATATACGTCACCGGCCCCCTCGGCGACTCCGCCGCAGGCCTCAAACTCATCCTGGAGCGCTCATCGGCGCTGCCGGGCCGCCCAACATTGGACGGGCAAGAAGCAAAAACGGCGTTTTTTGACGCCGGGGCTCCCACCTCCGGGCGGCCCGGCAGCACCTCTGTCGCTGCCGGCGCTCCTTCTGTGAATCCCGGTCCTCCCTCTGTCGGTTCAGACACTCCTTCTGTCATTCTGAGCGAACCGAAGAATCTAGATCCTTCGGCAGGCCTCAGGATGACAGGTCCCTCGGCTGCCCTCGGCAGCACACCAACCACCATCGACCAAACGCTGATCCGCCGCCACTACCTCCCGGAACCGAGGGTGGCGCTCGGACAGCAGCTGGCGGCCATCCCCGGAGTCCACTCAATGATGGACATTTCCGACGGCATCGCCTCCGATCTGCGCCATATCCTCAACGCCTCCAGCGCTGAGATTGCCGGTCAAGCCGGCAATGACGCGAATCACCCTTTCCCTGGCGACCCTGCTTACCCTTTCCCTGACGACCCTGTTCGCCATGTACTGACCGACCCTGTTCGCCCTGTACTGACCGACCCTGCTTGCCCTGTACTGACCGATCCTGCTCGTCATTCCCTGGACGCCCCCCCTCGCCATTCCCCGGCCGACCAATTTCGTCATTCCCGACCTGATCGGGAATCTCCTTCGTCGGAGGAAGCACCGTCTGGCGCCTGTCAGGTCGATTCGCCCCTTCTCGCCGCAGAGATTGACCTCCGCTCCATCCCTCTCAGCGACGAGCTCCGGACGCTCTGCGCCAACCGCGGCTGGGACCCGTTCGAACTCGCCGTCAGCGGGGGAGAAGACTACGAGCTGCTGTTCACTGCGGCGCCCGACTGCAAGGTGCCCGAGGGCTGCGTGGCGATCGGCCGGATAGTGGATTCCCGGTCGGAGCCGGAAATGACGGATGAGGAGCCGGAAGTGACTGGTGCGGAACCGGAAGTGACGGATGTTGAACCGGGAATGGCGGACGCGGAGCAAGGAACGACGGGACGTATCCGCTGGATAGGCTCCGACAAAGAATTCAAAGGTTTTACCCACTTTTGACGATATGAAAACGTATCCTCGAGTTTTGACCATAGCAGGCAGCGACTCCGGCGGCGGCGCCGGCATC
>JAFZXV010000022.1 GCA_017616595.1 Bacteroidales bacterium | reverse complement strand
TCGTTCATCTTGGTCCCTTTTGTTCACCTTGGTTCGTGCTTTAGACCGAGGTGAACGCACTCCACCTCTTATATTTAATTCATTTTGCTCCTGCCAGTACGTTTTTTGGGGGCGGAGCCTTTGGGGGCAACGAGGGAGTCGGCGGCGGCAATCATGCCGGGGAGGATGAGCAGAATGATCAGCACGGCCACAAGTGCGCCCAGCGCAAGGCTCTTGAGGATGGAGGCCACCATTGCGTCGCTGATCATCAGTCCCATAGCGTAAGGGCCTACGGTGAGTATAAGGCCCGAGGTGAGGATGGAGTGGCAGGATCCCTGGTATGCGTATGCCAGCGAGCGTGCTACGCCGTTCTGCAGGCGGCTCTTGCGGTAGTACGACGTAAAGAGGATGGAATAGTCTATGGTAGCGCCCATCAGGATGCTCTGCACGATGAGGTACGCCAGGAAGTACATTGTATTGCCTCCCAGACCGCTCACGAATACATCCACATACACTCCGGACAAGACGGTGAGGATGAGCAGTACCGGCACCACGATGGACTTGAAGGTCAGCAGGACTATGACGAATATGGCCGCCACGGTGAGTATGGTAAGCAGCACAAGCTCGTCGGGGAAGTTGTCCTTGAACTCCTTGTACATCACCGATTCGCCCATCAGGTAGTGCTCTCCCTGGAGAGAACGGTCGCTCATAGTCTTGAATCGCTCTACGAAGGCAAAGGTCTGGGGAGATTCAAAGTCGTAGTCCGTTACCACTGCGGCAACCGAATGTGTGTCTGAGTGGAGCATGGCCACGCCGTCAAGCAGCTCCTGATGCGCCTCTTTAAGCGTTTTGGACGCCTCCGGAGGCACCATGCTGGCAAGGGAGCTGTTCTCGGAAAGGAGGCTTTCCAGGAATTCCAGAAGGCCGTTGACGGTCATCTTGACCTCCGGCCCGGGGTTTAATCGGCGGCCGGCGTAGATGTACAGCAGGTCCATTTCCTCCGCCGAAACGGGAATGCCTGCAGCCTCAAGGGCCGAGTGCATAACGTCGGACGTATAGCGCTTGCCGGAGAAGGCCATCTCTGCCAGTATTTCCAGGGGAGTGGGCGGGAGGTCTTCCTCATCGTCTTCTTCCACAACAACCTCGGGTTCTTCGGGCTCGGGCACTGTCTGCACGGGAGGGAGCACTTGCGCCAAGGCAACCGTATCCACTGGCACCACCGCAGTGCTGTCTGCCACTACGGCGGGCGTGACGGGCACCTCTGCAACTGCGCTGGGGCCCGCTACGAATGCGGAATCCAGCATCTGGTGCACTGTCTTGAGTTCCGCAAGCTGCTCGGCGTCTATGTACGAGGCGTAGCGCTTGTCTGTAATCACGCGCTCCACGATGAACGTGCTGAGCTCGTACGGCGACATGGCTGCAGGCTTGCGCGTGCGGCCGGCCATCCTGTATGCGGTAGAAACGAGCGAGCGGTCTATACCGATGAGTTTGGCCATCTGCTTGGCGTTCATCTGGCGCGTTGCGAGCTCGTAGGTAATCTCTATTCCGTTGATAGTGTTGACCTTAGGGGCTTCCGGAAGCTCCGCCGCCACTGCAACGGTGTCTGCAGGGACTTTGACGATGAGCGTATCTTTGACCGCCGCTACGGTGTCTGCCGCCGCTGCGGGAGCGGGCTGGGGCTCCTCTACCTTGGGCTTCTGCACCGGCTTTGGAGAGGGTTTGGCCGGTGGCGTGAGGCTCTTGACTATGTCGTCTACGTCAAAACCCTCGGGCATCAGGCCAATGGCAGACAGCTCGTTGGCAATGTATTCGATTTCCGCCACGCTCAGCATTTCCGTGCGCTCGGGGTGCGAGTATGCGTAATAGACCGTCTTGAGCAGGTCTTCCGTGACGATTGGCGACAGGGATCCGAAGCGCTCCGCCATTTCCGCCGCGGTGTAGCCCCTCACCATCAGGGCGGGGTAGCTCAGGCACGATTTGACCAGCGGATCGCGCTCCAGCGTGTCAAGCAGGCCGGGGATGGCGTTCTCGTCGGCGTTGTCGTACATCAGCAGATATGTCTTTTCCGGCTCGAACTCGCGGGTGATGGGAGTGTCCCACAGCGCGGCGAAGGAGACCTCCGTGCGCTTCTGCAGCAGGAAAGATGCTATGAATATGCCTACGAAAACAATTGCGAGCGGCAGGCGGAAACGCATCTCGAAGCGGGAGAGTGTGTTGGCCGGCAGCTGCGGTATCTTCTTGGTGGTGGCGGTGATGGCCTTGTCGAAGGTGAGGGCCAGGCAGGGCAGGACCGTGAAGTTGCAGATGAGGCTGAGCAGCACGCCCTTTGCGAGTACGATGCCCAGGTCTGCTCCGATCTTGAGGCGCATGAAGCACAGCATCATCAGACTCACGATGGTGGTGAGGGCGCTGGCCAGGATGGACGGGGCGGCGCCGGTAATGGCGTACGACATTGCCTCCTCGCTGGTGGCGCGCAGGCTCTTTTCCTGGCGATAGCGGTTCATCAGGAAGATGGAATAATCCATCGACAATATCATCTGGAGCACCCAGACCATCGTGCTGGTGAGATAGGATATGCCGTCCAGAAGTATGTTGCTGCCAATGTTGATGGCCACCGCTATGGCCGTGGTTATGAGGAACAGCAGCACTTCCATGAAGGATGAGCACATGATAAACAGTATCACGAACACAATCACGGCCCCCAATACTATCATGGGGATGATGTTGTCCGGCATATTCTTGTCTATCTCGAGCTCTACCAGCACGTCTTCTCCGAAGCGTTCCTGCAGGGCGGCCTCGTAGGCGCGGGAGTCTGCATTTACGGAAGGGACCAGACGGATGAGCGTGTGGGTGTCTGAGGTGCGGATGGAGGCGGGCCTCAAGCCGTCTGTGAGAGACGCAATCTCAACCGTAAGACTGTCTGTATCAGGATGTCCCGGGAACATTATGTTTATGGCGTTCATCTGCGAGTTTACATCCGGGAATTCCTCTGTGATCTTGGCCAGACCGACCTTCATCTGGGAGTTGTCGGGAAGGAAATAGGGGATGTCGTAGATGATGTTCAGGCGAGGTATACAAATGGCGCAGACGACGGCAAGGACCGTCATCAGGGTTAGGAACAGTACCCTCCATTTTACCAAAAAGCCTGAAAAGCGCATAAATCCCACAAATTTAGCATTTCTTTGGCAATTTATGAAATAAATCATACCTTTGAATTATGCTTAGGCGCGTTGCAGCGGTAACAATGGTAAGGAACGGCGGAGAAATGCTTCGCCGCTGGGTTGATTATTACGGCGGCCAGTTGGGAAAGGACAATATCTTTGTGTTCTTTGACGGGCAGGATCAGGTGCCTCCTCCGTTTACGGAAGGCTGCCAGGTGCACGTTCTCCCGCGCACAGACGGCAACGTGGCCGAGGCCGACCGCGCCCGCGCCGCCCTCCTCTCCGCCGTGGCCTCAGAGCTCCTCGGCCGCTACGACTTTGTGATTGGCACAGACATAGACGAATTCATAGTACCGGACCCGGCAAAGTGGATTTCTTTGCCGGAGTATCTCTCCGGGATTGACACTGATGGATGTGTTGCCTTCTCGCCGCTGGGCTGCGACGTGGTTCAGAACGTAGAGTGCGAGGCCGCGCTGGACTCTTCGCGTCCGGTGCTGGCGCAGCGGTCTTTTGCGTTGCTGTCTACCCGCTACACCAAAGCTTCCATCCTCTGCGCCGCTACCGCCGGCAACGGCTCTGCCAAGCCCCAATGGGGCAGTGGTTTCCACCGCGTGCGCGGCGCCAACCTGCACATCCTCAAAGACTTATATCTCTTCCACTTTGGCTGCGCCAACGCTCCTGACGTACTTGCCAGGCAGTCCGACGCCGACCTCGGCTCCCGCGGCTGGAGCCGCCACCTCCGCAAGCGCGGGCGCCTCTTCAAGCTCGTCTCCCGCCTCCACGTCCGCAGCTGGAACACCTGGGTGCCCCGCGCCCGCCGCCTCCAATCTTTCCTCCGCCCTCCCTACGCCTGGAACAAACCCGCCATGCTCGGCCTCCGTATCCTCGTCCGCATCCCGGAGAGGTTTTCCCGGATAGTCTAGCTCTGTTGCTCCATTGCTCCATTGCGCGGGTAAAGTTTTGCAAAACCTCCGCTTCGCTCCGTCCCTCCCACTGCTATGCAGCGGGCCCCTCCCGTCTCTGTGAGACGAATTATCCCCCTGTAGTCCCCCAGGGGACATCTGCCCTACGGGGTGGCCACGGGCGGCCACAGTTTTGCAAAACTTCACCCGCCTCCATTCCGCAATGGAGCAACGGAGTTCACGCGAAGACAACGAAACGACTTTCCCATAGCGTTTGCGGTCTTGTGATGGTGCAGGTCCTTTTTTTGGGGAGGTACCTGCGCCACTGTAGAGCGTATATTGCAGATTTGCGGCGCCGGTCCCCCAACTATTTTCGGACCTGCGCCATTGGTTGAGATCCGATCAGGTCTGGTATGACGCAAGTCTGTTTGCGAAGACAGAAACCGGAAGCTGTCGCGCTTCTAGTAGACTTTACTCTCCAACTCTTCGTTGGCTGTAACAGTTAAGTCTACGTAGGTCGTGCTGTTACGTTTAAGAGAGGGGAGCGGGATGCGGAAGCGGCGGGTGGCGCCGCGGATCTCGCATTCGAACACTAAGACGGTTGCGGGAGTGCCGATGGTGGCGTCCTGCGAGTCGTTGGGATAGCAAAACAGCTCTGTACCAGGCCGTTGCGGAAAGATGCCTATGTCGTACGGAAGACGCTTTACCTGCGGCTCCGCAACCGTTTCTGAAGGATAAAACCCCTTGGTGCGCAGCAGCTCCGCACTCGCGTTCATATTCTCGAGCGTAATGCGCGGGTCTTCCAGCCTCACGTAATTCTTGAGCTCGTTGCAGACCTCTCCCAGCACCACGCGCGACATCATGGGCGTAAGGGATACTATTGCCGACCTGTCCGCTCCCACGCTCGCCACTCCGCTCATCAGCGGCGCCGCGGGCGAATCGTCCTCAAACCGATACGTCAGCAGCTCTATGGAATCGTACCTGCCGAGGGCCTCGGAATTGAAGCCGACAGGCGAGTTTGCCACGGCCACCACCGTCATGCCGGTTACGGGCCCGTACAGCAGCAGGCTGTCCGGCAAGAAGCCGTAGCGGCGCGTCAATATCAGCTCGTGCAGGCCGTCGGCATCGTAGGCAAATACATCCAGGCGCCGCACTGGGCGCAGGGTGTCAGCAGACCTGTCGGCAACAGCAAACCGTACCGTAAAACTGCTGCTGTCTACAGGCACGAAGACCTCGTCCGACGGATTGGTGTCTACATAGTCTTTCTTACACGACGGAGCCAAACAGACCGGCAGCAAAAATAGCAAGCTGATAAGTAATGATGATAGAAAGTGGAGCAGAGAGCCCCCCGGCGGGCGCCGGCAGTAGAATGGCTGATGCCGGTCTGTTTGATTCCTTTGCGTTTTCATAGTGCTGCAAAGCTAGGCAGCGGCTTTCAAACGGCAATGGAATCAAAAAAATCGTAAATCAGTTTTTGCTGATTATTATTGCTTATCGGTTTTGACCCCCGTCCAGACCCCTAAGGAGGTCTACATATCTTTTAAGGAACAGTTCCTTGGAAAAGTTGTCTGCGGCGATGGCGAGGCTTTGCCTGCCATAGTCGGCCAGGGCCTCGGAATCCAGCTCCAGCAGGCGGCGGAGCGCCTTTACGATGGATTTGCGGGAATGCGGATTGAAAAGGAAGCCGTTGCGCCCCGGAATGACGTAGCGGGCGTTGTCGGAAACATCGCTGCAGATGGCGGGAAGGCCCGAGGAAAGTGCCTCCGCCAGGGCGTTGGGCGTACCCTCGTAGAAACTCGGCAGGCAGAATGCATCGCCGGACCGGTACACTGGTGCGGCCTCGAAGCGCGCCTGGTGAATGGAAAACCGGTCTTCGATTCCCAATCTCTTGACGAGCTTCACGCATCGGCGGGAATAATTGCAGCTGCGGGTGGATCCGTACCAATCTACATGGATATTACCCAGCGACGGGTCTGCAACTGCGCGGATGAACCGTATTGCGTTCTTGCGCGGCCTCATCCGGGCCACGATTACCAGAACCATAGGCTCCCCGTCGGCTCTGCTGCGACGCTCGGGGGACGGAGCGAACTTATCGGAATCGACAAAATTGGGGATGGTCTCCAGCTTGAGCCTCAGGCCGGGACAGTGCCGGCTAACGAAGGCCGTCTGCGCAAAGCTGTTGCAGACAACGGCATCGGCCTGGGAGCGGAACAGCGCAAAGCGGAACCTGTCGTGGGGGAGCATCAGGGTGTTGCAATTCCTTTCAGACACCACCAGCCGGAACTTCGGATACGCCATGTGCGCCAGGCAGCACTTGATATTCGCCCCCACCAGGAACGAGATCACCACCTGGGTG
>JAFZXV010000196.1 GCA_017616595.1 Bacteroidales bacterium | reverse complement strand
TGGCCTGCGACGACAACCAGGCAAACCTGCTCCTGCAGGGGTGCAACGCGTGCGGCATAAAAGTCCCTACGGAGGTGGCCATCCTGGGCGTAGACAACGACGAAATACTGTGCAACATGTCCGTCCCCTCACTCTCCAGCATCAACATGGACATAGAGCGCGCAGGTTACGAGACTGCGGTAATGGCGTCCCGCATGGTACAGGATCCCGGCTATAAAGGGGAAGACATAATAATCCGACCCCTCAACATAGTGTCGCGCATGTCGTCCAACGTCTTTGCCACCAAAGACCAGGCTATACTCAAGGCGCTGGAATTCATAGGCAATAATGTAGACCACAAGATTTCCGTGGCGGACGTACTGCAGCAGGTTCCCCTCTCCAGGCGCTTGCTGGAGCAGCGTTTCCTGAAGGCCACCGGCTCATCTATCTATCAGTATATCACCAATTTGCGTATGGAACGCTTTGCGCAGCTGCTGCTCACCAGCAACGACGCCATAGCCAACATAGCGGCAAAGATGGAAGAGCCCGACGCCAAGAGCATCTCGCGCCGTTTCCAGGCTGTAAAGGGCTGCACGCCTTCTGAGTTCCGTAAGGAAGAATTGCGCAAAATGAGGTTTTAATTACGCGAAAACCACATCCCGGGTAAACGCTTAGTTAGTATTTTTGTGCATAACACTAAATACTATCATGTTACTCGGAATAGACATCGGCGGCACGACCATTTCCCTTGGCCTCGTGGAGGGCAAGGAGATAGTCAAAAAGGTCTGCATTCCCTCGTTCAACAAGGGCGCCACACTGCAAGAAACGCTCGACTACCTGTCAGACGCCATAGCCGGCATTATCTCCCCGGAGGTCTCCTCCATCGGCATAGGCGTACCCACCCTGGTAGATCCAGACCGCGGCATCGTTTACGACGCCATGAACATCCCCTCGTGGAAAGAAGTGCACCTCAAAGAATATCTTGAGAAGCGCTTCGGCGTGCCCGTTGCCGTAAACAACGACGCCAACTGCTACGCCATAGGCGCCCAGGCCCTTGCCGGCGGCAGCCACCACGTGCTGGTGTGCGTCACGCTTGGCACGGGCACAGGCATAGGCATAGTGGTGGACGGCAAGATCGTGTGCGGAGACAATTGCGGCGCCGGCGAGCTCTGCTCCGTGCCGTACAACGGCGCAGACTACGAGTCGTTCTGCTCCCGCAAGTTCTTCCTCGCCCGCGGCAGGGACGGCAGGGAGGCCGCAGACGCCGCCGCGGCCGGAGACCCCGCCACGCTGGAGTTCTTCAACGAATTCGGCCGTCACCTCGGAGAGCTCCTCGCCCTGGTGATGTATGCATACGACCCGGGCTGCATAGTGCTCGGCGGCGGCATCGCATACACCAATCCCTGGTTCAGGGAGTCGATGCTCAAAACCCTCAGGGCCAAGTACATATATCCCCACGTACTGGACCGCCTCAGAATAGAATTCATGCCGGACGCAGACACCGCCCTGCTCGGCGCATCCCTGTTATAAGCTTATGAAAAGAATCGCATCCATCATCCTTTCCGTACTGGCCCTTGCCTCCTGCTCGGTGGCCTACGACATGTCCAACTGGACCATGCATCAGGAGGGCTCCAACCAAAGCTACAACGTAAAGGTTCCCTGCACCGTGGCAGGCGCCCTCAACGAGGCCGGCGTGTTCGGCCCCAACGTGCTGGAGCAAGACCGCTACTGGAGCATAGACAAGACACAGTTCGAGGTGCCCTGGGTCTTCACCACCAAGTTCAACACCGTCAAGGGAATGCGCAACGTGCTGCGCTTCAACAGTCTGGGCTATTCCGCAGACATAGAGGTCAACGGCACCTGCATAGCCTCGGCAGACACCACGGTAGGCGTGTTCATCTCCAGGGAGTTCGACATCACGCCCATCGCCAAGCAGGTCAACACGCTTACGGTAAAGGTGTACCGCGCGCCCAAGCAGAGCCTCAACCACGGCTACGTAGACTGGAACCCGCGCCCCGTAGACGAGACCATGGGCATCCTGCGTTCCGTGGAGCTCATTTCTACGCCCGACGTGCAGGTGCAGGACGTATACGTCAAGCCTGTCGTAGACCCGGCAGACCTCAAGAAAGCGGAGATCGTGGTACGCACCACTCTGGTAAACCGCAGCGGCGCACCCGTGAGCGGCACCCTTAAGGGCGAGTACGAAGGCGGCTCCTTCAGCGCGCCTGTAAGCCTGGCCGCCGGAGAGAGCAAAGTGGTGGAAATCAAGCAGAACGTAGACAAGCCCCGCATCTGGTGGACGCGCGAGATGGGCAAGCCCGAGCTCTACAACCTCACCGCCTCCTTTGAGAACGGCGGCAAGGTAAGCCACAGCAAGAGCGTGCGCTTCGGCATCCGCTCCATAACGAGCGAGATTACGGGCGAGGGCCACCGCCAGTTCTACCTCAACGGCCGCCCGGTGCTCATCAAGTCCGCCGGCTGGACAGACGACATCTTCATGCAAGATACCCACGAGAGCCTCCGCAAGCAGATGAACCTCGTTATGAATATGGGGCTCAACTGCGTGCGCTTCGAGAACATCTGGGGCAAGGACGACTTTGTCTACGACCTCTGCGACAGCCTCGGCCTCATGACCCTCGTAGGCTGGAGCTGCCAGTGGGAATGGGAGAACTACTGCGGCTACCCCGAGTACAAGAAATTCGGCTGCATCAACTCTCCCGAGACGGAAGACCTGGCCGTGCGCTACTTCCAGGACCAGCTTGTCCGCATGCGCAACCACGTTTCTGTAATCGGCTGGCTCACAGGAAGCGACCGCATCCCCAACCCTCAGCTTGAGGAGCGCTACATGGCCCTTTACAACACTCTCGACTACCGTCCGTACGTCTGCTCCGCAAAGGGCATGACCAGCAAATTCGGCGGCCCTTCCGGCACCAAGATGGAAGGCCCGTACGACTATGTGGGCCCTGATTACTGGTACATAGACAAGAAGTACGGCGGCGCCTACGGATTCAACACAGAGACAGGCGTCGGCTTCAACGTGCCCCAGTTCGAGAGCGTGGAGCGTATGGTGGGCAAGGATAACCTCTGGCCCCTCGGCGCAATGTGGGACAAGCACTGCACCGCATCCGCATCGGACATGAACACCACCGCCACCGCGGTTGAGGTTGCCACCGGCCTGTACGGCGCGCCCGAGAGCGCAGAAGACTTCGTGCGCAAGGCCCAGGCGCTCGACTACGACGCCACGCGTTCCATGTACGAGGCGTTCCGCGCCTACGTGCCCACCGCAACCGGCATCGTGCAGTGGATGCTCAACTCCGCATGGCCCAGCATGTACTGGCAGCTGTACGACTGGTACCTGGTGCCCACCGCAAGCTACTACGGCACCAAGAAGGCCTGCGCGCCCATCCAGCTGGTGTACGACTACGCGCACCACTGCGTCTGGGGCGTCAACGACAGCCAGCCCGACACACGCCTCACCGCCAAGATAAAGGTATTCGGCCCCGACTCCAAGCTCATCCGGGAAGACCAGACTCGCCACACCTTCGAGTGTCGCAAGCCGGAGAAGGTCTTCCGCCACATCGAAGGCCCGTGCTTCCTCGCCCTCGAGCTGAGAGACAGCGACGGCCGCCTGATTGCAGACAACTTCTACTGCGTGCCGGAGAAGAACAACACCTACGAGTGGGACAAGAGCAACTGGTACATCAGCCCCATCTCCGAGTACTCCGACCTCAGCTTCGTAACCAAGCTGCCGGCCGCATCGCTCCAGATGAACACAAAGGCCACAAGCGACGGATTTGCAGTGCGCCTTACCAACACCTCCGATGTGGTCGCTTACCAGAACATCCTCAAGGCAAAGGACGCAGAGGGCAACCTCATCCCCGCAGCGCTGTGGTCGGACAACTTCATCTCCCTCGCACCCGGCGAGAGCCGCAACGTCTTCTGCCGCCTGCCCAAGGGCTCCGGCCCCGCAACCATCAGCCTGAGCGGCTGGAACGGAGAGATTTCCGCCGCCCCCGACTCGCTGGACCGCAACCGTTCCAAATACGCAACCTACAACTTTACAAAAGACGATGAGTACACCCGCACCGAGGCCTACGACCCTGTGGTGGTGCAGCAGCCCAAGGGCAAGACCGTCAAGAACGTGATCGTGCTCATCGGGGACGGTATGGGATTCGAGCAGGTCAGCTGCGGCTGGGTAGCCAACGGCGGCCACCTCAACATGGACAACATGCCCTACACCGGCGCTTCCCGCACCTACGCGGTGGACCGCCTGGTTACGGACTCCTGCGCCGGCGGTGCCGCACTTGCCACCGGCGTCAAGACCAAATACGGCTACATCGGGCTGGACCCCGACGGAAACCCCGTGCAGTCCGTCCTCAAGCAGGCGCAGGCCAAGGGAATGAAGACGGGCGTGACCGTTACCTGCCGCATCAACGACGCCACCCCTGCGGATTTTGTGGCCCACTCCCCCACCCGCAAGGATGAGGAAGGCATCGCCGCCCAGTTTGTAGACAGCGGCGTAGACTTCATCTCCGGCGGCGGCACCCACTTCTGGAACCAGCGTTCAGACGGCCGCAACCTCATCGAGGAGATG
>JAFZXV010000195.1 GCA_017616595.1 Bacteroidales bacterium | reverse complement strand
TGGAAGTTCGTCGGCGTGGCGGTTGCTGCCGCTACGGTTGGCGGTGTGATGCTGGTGCTCAACAAAACCTACGGATTTACCGGCGAGGGCGCACTGGTGGCCCCGCAGGCAAACGCTATGGCGGCCGTCATCCAGCCTATGATGAACGGTGGCAGCGCGCCCTGGCTGCTCTACGGCATCGGCGCGGTAATCGCCATCCTGCTTACGGTCTTCAAGGTGCCGGCCCTGGCGTTCTGCCTCGGCATGTTCATCCCCATCGACCTCAACCTTCCTCTGCTGGTCGGCGGTGCGATTGCGTGGTTTGTAAGCACCCGCAGCAAAGACGCCGAGGTCAATCGTGCACGCAACGAGCGCGGTACGCTCATAGCCAGCGGCTTCATAGCGGGCGGCGCCCTCATGGGGGTCGTCTCCGCCATCCTCAAGTTTGCCGGAGTCAACTGGTTCCTCACCTCCTGGAACACCGTCGGCGCCAGCGGTGCCGCTCCCGCAGAAATGGTGGCGGTGCTGCCTTTTATCGGCATCTGCCTCTATATGTATTTTGCCGCTAAGAGAGCTAAAGTTTGAGTATTGCTGTTTCAAAACTTCCGCTTCGCTCCATCCCCCCCCGCAAGCGGGTCCCCCCCGTTCAAGCAGCCACGGGCGGCCACTGTTTTGAAACATCAACACTCAAGCTTTAGCGGAGAGATTTGATATTCGTAACAGACTGATTTATAACAACTTACCGTTGAACCTCTGGGAGATTTTCCCAGAGATCGAAAAGGAAAAGATTGATAACCAATAGATTATGGATTTACTGAACAGATTTCTGAAGTACGTTGCGGTGGATACGCAGAGCAACGAGGAGTCGGCGGCGCAGCCGTCGGAGGTTAAGGAGCTGGTGCTGCTGCAGATGCTGAGGGACGAGCTGGTGGAAATGGGCATCGAGGCAAAGCTCGATGAGTATGGATACGTCATGGCCTCCATCCCGGCCAACATCAGCACGCCCGCTCCCAAGCTGGGCTTCATCGCCCACGTGGATACGGCGCCGGACGCCAGCGGCAAGGACATCAAGCCGCAGATTATCAAGGATTACGACGGCAGCGCCATCCCCCTCAAAGGGGTGCCGGGGCTGATGCTGGACCCGAAGGACTTCCCGGAGCTGCTCAGGCACAAGGGAGAGACCATAATCACCACGGACGGCACCACGCTGCTGGGCGCGGACGACAAGGCCGGCGTGGCTGAGATTATGGATGCGGTGCAGTACATCGTGGAGCATCCGGAATTCAAGCACGGAGAGATAAAGATAGGCTTCACGCCAGACGAGGAGATAGGCCGCGGCGTGGTAAAGTTTGACGTGGAGCGCTTCGGGGCCGATTTCGGCTACACCATGGACGGCGGCGAGGTTGGCGAGCTGGAGTTCGAGAACTTCAACGCGGCAAGCGCCGTGGTGCGCATCCATGGCCGCAACGTGCATCCGGGATACGCCAAAGGCAAGATGCTCAACGCCATACTCATCGGAGAGGAGCTTAACGGATTGCTGCCGGTAGACCAGAGGCCAGAGTTCACTCAGGACTACGAGGGCTTCTTCCACATCGTGGGCTTCAAGGGCACTGTGGAGGAGGCTACGCTCACCTGGATAATCCGCGACCACGACCGCGCCAAGTTCGAGCAGAAGAAAGAGGTCATCCGCCGCTGCTGCGAGTTCATCGACGGCAAGTACGGCGCAGGCACCGCCAACCTCACGCTCAAGGATCAGTACTACAACATGCGCGAGATGGTGGAGCCGCACTACGGCATAGTTATAGAAAAGGCCGTGCGCGCAATGGAGATGGCGGGGGTCAAGCCCCACATCCAGCCCATCCGCGGCGGCACCGACGGCGCCAACCTGTCGTTCAAGGGCCTCCCCTGCCCCAATATCTTTGCTGGCGGCCTCAACTTCCACGGCAAGTTCGAATGGGTGCCGGTAGAGAGCATGCAGAAGGCATCCGCCGTCATCCTCAACATTATTAAACTGTACGCCGAATGATCCTGACGCTCCTGCTTGGCCTGCTCCTGCAGCTGCCGGGCCTGTGGTTCCTGGACGCCCCAGACGTCCGCCGCGGTCTGGTGGAGAACGACGCCATCACCTTCAGCATCCCGGTGGAAAAGCTGCCGGCAGGCACCTACGTGCAGTTTGGCGTCTGCCTGGAGAACCTGGGCGACAAGGCACCGCGCCACTATAAAGTGGAGGTCGAGCAGGGGCGCGACTGGGTCTGCATAACCGAGCCCGTCTACAACGACGGCCTAGCAGACCATTCGTTCATTACGGTGTCGTCGGCAGACCGGCATCCGTCTACCTATCAGGATATATTCCGCCTGCGCAAGACAGTCAAAGACTCGCTCCGCGTGCGGTGCCGCGTATGCAGCCCGTATGCGGTAGACCGCAGCATACTCAGCCGGGACGAGCAGGATAACGCCGTGGAACTCAAGGGCCGGCAGTACGTAGCCGCACGGCTCAACCCGCTGGGGACCAAAATCCCGATGCTCACCCAGTCTGTGCTGCTGATAGGCAACTCGTTCACCTACTTTTACGGAGAACCCCTTATGCTTCAGGAGATTGCGTTCTCCCAAGGGCTCTGGCTCGACGTGCACACGTCCCTCAAGGGGGGCCAGACCTTCCGGGACCACACCGGCCTGCAGATGACGCTGCGCAGCACCTCCAGGGAGGTTTACGATTATGCCTTCATCCAGGGGCAGAGCCAGGAGCCGGCGCAGTACGCATCGGACCTGGTGGCAGGGCGCGACGTCAAGCTGGCGCTGTGCGAGCTGTGCGACCACATCCGGGAGGTGTCGCCCGAGTGCAGCATCTTTGTGGAGCAGACCTGGGCCTATGCCGCCGGCGACTGCGGGGGCTTTGGCTCGATGGAGAATTTTGACGCCCTGCTCGCCGACGGCACCGCCAAGCTGGCCCTCGCAGGCCGCGCCGGAGTCAATCCGGTGGGCCCCGCCTTTGCCGCCGTGCGCGCAGACGGTTCTCCGGTAAACCTGTTCTTCCCGGACAACAAGCACCAAGGCCTCGCGGGCTCATACCTCAAGGCCTGCGTTACATATTTGAAAATCAGCGGGAAAGCCTTCCACGGAGCAGTGCCCTCCTGCGGCCTGCCGGAAGACGATGCCGCATACCTTCGTTCCATCGCCGAAAAAATCGTCCTATGAAAAGATTAATCCTTACCCTGGCAGTGCTGCTGCCCGTCAGCTGCTTTGCCGCAAAAGTTGCGGAGCCTCAGATAGTTCCCGCCCCGCAAAGCATCCAGATGACCAAGGGGACCCTGCGCCTCAAGGGCATCAGCATCAATTGCGACCCGAACATGGACGCCCAGAGCCAGAGGGCGGTGCGCCAGTTTGCAGACCGCCTGTCGCTGGTGTGCGACAAGACCAGCTCCGTAGCCTCCCCGGTAGGGCTTTCGCGCACAGTTGCGGGCGGCAAACTCAAAGGATTGTATTTTGTGCAGGACGCGTCCGTAGCTCCCGAGGGCTATAAGATCAGCGTCACAAAACGCTCGGCCGTGGTGCGCGCAAGCAGCTTCAACGGCTTCCTGTATTCGCTCCAGACGCTGCGGCAAATGCTCCCGGTGGCCATTTACGGCACCGAGCAGGACACCAAGGCCAAATGGGTAATCCCCTGCTGCGAGATTGAAGACGCCCCCCGTTTTGCCTACCGCGGCGTGATGCTGGACTGCTGCAGGCACTTCTGGAGCGTAGACCAGGTCAAGAAAGTGCTGGACGCGATGGCCGTCTTCAAGCTCAACCGCTTCCACTGGCACCTCAGCGAAGACCAGGGCTGGAGGATCGAGATAGACAAATATCCCCGTCTGACCGAGGTCGGAGCCTTCCGCAACGGCACCATGGTGGGCGGCGACTGGAATTCCAACGACGGCATCCGCTACGGCGGCTACTACACCAAAGACCAGATCCGGGACGTCATCGCCTATGCGGCCGAGCGCGGCATCACCATCGTACCGGAAATCGACCTTCCGGGCCATATGCAGGCGGCTCTGGCATCGTATCCCGAGCTGGGATGCGCCGGCAGCCAGCCCCAGCCGTACGAGGTCTGGACCATCTGGGGCGTGTCCAAGCAGGTGCTCAACGTGGGAAGCGAGAAGACCATGCAGTTCCTGGAGGACGTGCTTGGCGAGGTGGCGGACCTCTTCCCCAGCGAATACATCCATATTGGCGGCGACGAGTGCCCCCGCGACGAGTGGAAGACCGATCCCGACTGCCAGGCCAAGATTGCCGAGCTGGGGTTGAAGGATGCCGACGGCGTTACAGCCGAGGGACGCCTGCAGAACTACGTTACGGCACGTATGCAGAAGTTCCTTGCCGGCAAGGGCAAGAAGATTATCGGTTGGGACGAGATACTCGAGGGCGATCTGGCCAAGGGCGCCACTGTTATGAGCTGGCGCGGCACCGCCGGAGGCATCAAGGCCGCCACGATGGGCTACGACGCCATAATGACTCCTACCACCTATTGCTATATGGACTACGTGCAGGGGAACAACCTCGAGAAGGAGCCCTTCAGCATCACCCACCAGTGGAGCAGCAACAAGAAATGGGCAGACAATCCCCTCACCCTGGAAAAAGTCTACGGCTACGAGCCCCTGGCAGAGATTCCCGAGGAGGCGCAGAGCCACATCCTAGGCGTTCAGTGCAACCTCTGGACGGAGTATATCGCCACTCCGGAGCATCTGGAGTACATGCTCTTCCCGCGCGTGCTGGCCATTTCTGAAATCCAGTGGAGCGCTCCGGAAAAGAAAGACTTTGCCCGCTTCAAGAGCGACCTTGCCTCCCACGAGCTGCCGGTGCTGGAGAAGCTGGGAATCAACTACCGCAAGCTGGACTAGGCGCCATACCCGGCCTGTTCGTCATACCCGGCCTGTTCGTCATGCCCGACCTGACCGTCATGCCCGACCTGATTCGTCATGCCCGACCTGATCGGGCATCTCAGTTCCTGGCCCTCTTTATCTCCTTCCAGATAAGCAGACCATACCCTGCCAGCAGCACGGTGCCGCAAACCATATAGACTATGGGATTCATCCCGAATCCCGTCCACTCAGGGAGCATCAGCACGGCAAATATCGCCGCGGCAGACAGCACAAAGCGGACGATGGCGCCTTTGTCGTAAGGCACCGGGAACTTGTTGTGGCCGATGACGGCGCTCATCAGCATTGCTGTACCGTAGCCGGCAAAACCGCCCCAGGCGCAAGCCCAGTAGCCGATTCTGGGCACCAGCAGCACGTTTACGGCAATCATCACCACAGCCCCTACGGCGCTCATGACGGCGCCCCACAGGGTCTGGTCCGTCAGCTTATACCAGAACGACAGATTGAAGTAGATGCCCATGAATATCTCCGCCATCATCACTATGGGCACTACGCCAAGGCCCTCCCAGTAGGCGGGCTGGATGAAGTGCCTCAGCAGGGGCATATATACCATTACCGCAAGGAACGCCAGCAACGCAAAGGCTATGAAGTATTTCATTCCGTCGGCCAGGGTTGCGGGGTTGTTGCGGTCTCTGCTGCCGTTGAAGACGATGGGCTCGTAGGCATAGCGGAACGCCTGGGTGAGGAGCGCCACTATCATCGCAATCTTTACGCAGGCGCCGTAGATTCCCAGCTGCACAAGGCCTTCCTCGCCCGGCATCAGCTTGGGAAAGAGTATCTTGTCTGCCACCTGGTTGAGGATTCCCACAAGGCTGAGGATCAGCAGGGGCCAGGTGTAGGCGAGCATCCTGCGGGCGAGTTTGCCGTCAAAACGCACGCCGAGCCCGCGGAGCTCGGGGATGAACCCCAGCGTTACGAGCGCCGTGCAGGCCAGGTTGGCAAAGAAGATGAAGCCGACGCCGCCGTTGAAGCGCATGTAAAGCTCCTCCAGCTCCGGATGCTTGCCGAACAGCATCGGCAGCACCAGGAAAATGAAGAGGTTGAGCAGTATGTTGGGGATGATGAACGCAAACTTGAGCGCCATGAACTTGATGGGCCGGCTGTCAAGCCTCAGCTTGGAGAACATAATGGCCTGGAATGCATCCAGCCCCACTATGACGGCCATGCACCCCACATATTCCGGATGGTCGGCATACCCCATCGCGCCGGAAATCGGTTTGACGAGCACCAGTACCGCCGCCACAAAGAGCAGCGCCACTGCGCCGACCATCTTGAGCGTGGTGCCGTACACGGTGCGCTTGTCTTCGCCGTCTTTGTTGGAGAAGCGGAACATGGTGGTCTCCATCCCGAAGGTGAGCAGCGCCAGCAACAGCGCGGTGTAGGCGTAGAGGTTGGTTACGATGCCGTAGCCGCCGCTCGCCGCCGCTATCTTATATGTATATAGAGGTACAAGCAGATAGTTCAGGAAGCGCCCGACTATGCTGCTGAGGCCGTAGATGGCCGTATCTTTTGCAAGTGACTTGAGATTCATCCGGACAAAGATAGTGATTATTTGTATCTTTGCCATATGAGACTTTTCACCCTAACATCCGACCTTCACGGCGAGCTTGCCAAGAACGCCCGTAACGAGAAATTCATCAAGGACATCGAGGCCGCCCTCGGCGAACCCTTCGAGTTTTGCAATCCTGAGGCTCTGTTTTGTCATCCTGAGGAGGCCCCTTTCTGTCATCCTGAGGAGCGAAGCGACGAAGGATCTCTCCCAGGCGACGTAATCTACGTCCGCACCGGCGGCACCGAGGGGCTCTTCCTCAGCCTCTACAAGGGCCACGAGGGCACCCCCGTACGGCTCCTTACCAGCGGGCAGAGCAACTCGCTCGCCGCATCCATGGAAATAATGTCCTGGCTGGCAGACCGCGGCATTCCGGGAGAAATCCTCCACGGCAGCGCCGCCCAGATAGCGGCAATGCTGCGCGGCAGCGCCAGCGGACAGTCGCCGGACCGCTTCATCAAGCCTCTGCATGCCGCCGGCGCCCTTGCCGGCAAGCGTTACGGCGTTGTGGGGCATCCGTCCGACTGGCTCATCAGCAGCGACGTAGATTATGCCAAGGCCCGCCGGGTGCTGGGCGCCGAACTGATCGACATTCCTATAGACGAGCTGCTTGATGAGTTCCGCAACACCGAGCCGTCCGACCCCGGGCTCAAGCCACTCAACACGCCCCGCTACGGCCGCCCCATATCAGAAAAAGATTTGGCCGATGCGCTCAGAATCTACGGCGCACTTAAAAGAATCGTCAACAAGTATTCGCTTAACGGCCTCACGCTCAGATGCTTCGACCTGCTGACCGCCGTGGGCAACACTGGCTGCCTTGCGCTTGCGCTGCTCAATTCAGAAGGCTATATCGCCACATGCGAGGGCGATGTGCCGGCAATGCTTTCAATGGCATTGGTGCGCGAGCGGTACGGGGTTTCGGGCTTCCAAGCCAACCTGTCGCGCATAGAAGGAGGCACCTATCTGTTTGCCCATTGCACCGTGCCGCTGGATATGGTGGGCGACTATTGCTACGACACCCACTTCGAATCAGGCATAGGGGTAGCGGTTCACGGCCTTCTGCCCCGGGGCAAGGCACGTATCTTCAAGGTTTCCGCAGACCTGGAGCGTTGCTTCGACGAGCCCGTAGAGCTGGCAGAAAACGCTTACGGTGCCAATCTATGCCGCACGCAGGTGCTTGTAAAGGGGCCTGAGGAGCTCCGGGACTACTTCCTCAAACGGCCTCTCGGCAACCATCATATCATAGTTTTTGAAAAAAGTTAAAAATAATCGAAAAAAAATTTGCCAGTCCGAAAAAAGTTACTACCTTTGCATCCCGCTTCTGAGGAAGCAGGACAAAAAGATCATTGAAAATATTGAGAAGATAAGTACAAGCAAGTACCGAGAACAACGAGAGCGTTGGTTCTTTTGAAGAAACCAGGA
>JAFZXV010000194.1 GCA_017616595.1 Bacteroidales bacterium | reverse complement strand
TTTGGGGAAGGTCTCAAAAAAGTGTCGTGACCTTCCCCGCCGGAAATGTCACAGAGGGCCGTGGGAGGCCTAAGTGATGGGGAAGGTCCCCGGGGGGAAAGTAGACCTTCCCCAAAGGGGTGGCAGGCCTTCCCCAGAGGAAGTGCCTCTGAGTGGCGCCAGAGCTGGATTCCTTGGGGAAGGTCACGGGTGCGTTTTGGGAAGGTCTCAAAAAAGTGACGTGACCTTCCCCGCCAGAAATGACACAGAGTGCCCTGGGAGGCCGAAGTGATGGGGATGGTCCCCGGGGGGCGGGAAAGGAGACCTTCCCCAAAAAGGTGGCAGACCTTCCCCGGAGAAATGGCCACCGAGTTGCGCCAGAGCTGGATGCCATGGGGAAGGTCACGGGTGCGTTTGGGGAAGGTGGCAGGATGATTTGGGGAAGGTCTCAAAAAAGTGGCGTGACCTTCCCCGCCGGAAATGGCACAGAGGGCCGTGGGAGGCCAAAGTGATGGGGAAGGTCCCCGGGGGGAAAGTAGACCTTCCCCAAAGGGGTGGCAGGCCTTCCCCAGAGGAAGTGCCTCTGAGTGGCGCCAGAACTGGATTCCGTGGGGAAGGTCCCGGGGACGTTTGGGGAAGGTCACGGGTGCGTTTGGGGAAGGTGGCGGGATGATTTGGGGAAGGTCTCAAAATAGTGACGTGACCTTCCCCGGAAGAAGTGGCACCGAGTGGCGCCAGAGCTGAATTCCTTGGGGAAGGTCCCCAAGGGGAAAAGCTCCCTCTTACCACAGAGGCTCGCCAAGGGGCCTCACGAGCCCGAGCCAGTCGTAGAAGACGCTGTAAGATATCAGGAACAGCCCGAGGCCGCAAAGCGCAGCCCACCAGGGCAGCAGCAGAAACAGCACCACGGCCCAAATCACAAAAAACACCGGAGTGCCAAGCATCCGCACGCCAAAACGGGCGGTGTTCTGGAAGGCGGGGTCTTTCATCCTGCTGCAGATCCATTCGGCAAGGGCCCACATCGGAAGGGACAGCAGGGCGCAAACCAAGAACAGCGGGAAGCTCAGAACTGCCTGGACAACCCTCCGTACGCGGTGACGCACCGGCTTTTCTGCCTCAGCCTCGGCAAGGCGCTCCTCGTAGTGCTCGTCGTCCGGAAGATAGAATATCAGTTTGGACAGCCTGTCGCGCAGCTCGTCCTGGAGCACATTGTCCCGTGTGCTCACGCTGAGCCCTTGAACGGAGGGCAGCAGGGCGTTCACGTCAATGGGATCGCCATATTTCACCCTCACCAGCCCGCGGTGGCGGAACCAGTCGCTGTAGTCTATGCCGACCGGCACCACAACCGTGGGGCGCTGCTCTGCGCTGCGGAAGGCCAGGGTGGCGACTCCGCGGCGGATGGGCAGCAGCGAGTGCATAGGCCTATGGCGCCCCTCGCTGAAGATGCAGAAGGGCAACCCGTGCTCGAGCACTCTGTCTATCTCTATGAAAGTCTGCGGGTTACGGGCGACTTCTTCCGGTCTGTCCCGGTTGCTGCGGGCAAGGGGGACTATCTTCAGCATGTGCATTATCCTGGCAATCGCCGGTTTGCGGAAGATGTCCGCCCGGGCGCCAAAGACAATGCCTTTGGGGAACGAGCGCAGCACCACAAGCGCGTCCATGAGCGTGTTGGTGTGATTGGGGGCGATGATGACGGCGCCGTCATACCCGCGCGGCGGCTCGCCGACCACCTCCATCCGCCTGTAGCTCAGGCGGGTGCACAGGTCGACGTACGGGCGGAAGAATGCGTACGTCCTGTCCCGGTCCCAGAACTCAGCCATTGAACCAGCCGAGGCATTTGGCGCACAGCCCGGAGATGGCGGCCCAGTCTCCGGAAGCGACAACCTGCTTGGGGAAGAGCTTGGATCCCATTCCCACTGCGGTCACACCGCTTGCGGCCCAGGCGCGAAGGTTCTCCTCCGTAGGCTCCACGGCGCCGGTGCACATTATCATAGACCAGGGCAGCGGGCCGAGCACGTTCTTGACGAACGACGGGCCGCCCACGTCGCCGGCGGGGAAGACCTTTACAAGGTCGCATCCAAGTTCCTGTGCGTGAACGATTTCCGTTACACTGCCGCAGCCGGGCGAATAGGGGATTCCCCGGCGGTTGCAGATGCGGGCCACCTCGTCTACCGTGCAGGGCGATACAAGGAAGTCTGCTCCGAGCTGGATGTAGAGCGATGCGGTTCCGGCGTCCAGGATGGTGCCGGCTCCGAGGGCCATCTCCGGGCATTCCGCGCGCACGAAGGCTATGAGCTCCTTGAATACGGACTGTGCTCCGTCGCCCCTGTTGGTGAACTCGAAGGCGCGGATGCCTCCGTCGTAGCATGCCCGCACGACCTTCTTTGCGAGTTCTGCGTCTGAATGGTAGAATACCGGTACGATGCCGGTGCTGCGGATGATACCTATCGTATCTATTTTATTGAACTTTGCCATATCTCTACCTTGAAACCCTTCCGCTGCCGCCGCCTTTCACAAGAGCCTGGACCTCTGCGAGGCTGACGCGATTGTAGTCGCCGATTATCGTATGTTTGAGTGCCGATGCCGCGGCGGCAAACTCTATTGCCTCTTGGTCGGAACCAAGGGCGAGGAGTCCGTAGAGGAGACCTCCCATGAAGGAATCTCCGCCGCCCACGCGGTCTACTATATGAGTAATGTCGTAACGGCGGCTCTGCCAGAGGGTTGTGCCGTCGTACAGGACGCCGCCCCAGGTGTTGTGGTTGGCATTTATCGAACCGCGGAGCGTAATGGCGACCTTTTTGCACCGGGGGAAGCGGGCCATAAGCTGGCGGCACACGCTCTCGAAGCGGGTCTGGTCTATCTCTCCTCCGGTCTTTTCTGCGTCGAAGCCTTCCGGCTTGATGCCGAATTCCTTCTCTGCATCTTCTTCGTTGCCGAGGATGAGGTCGCAACCCTCAACGAGCGCGGGCATCACTTCAGCGGCGGTCTTGCCGTATTGCCAGAGTTTCTTGCGGTAGTTGAGGTCGCAGCTGACCTTGACTCCCATATCGTTGGCAACCTTGATTGCCTCCAGGCAGGCGTCCGCCGCACCCTGGCTGAGGGCGGGGGTGATGCCTGTCCAGTGGAACCAGTCGGCGCCCTTCAGCACCTTCTTCCAGTCCACCATTCCGGGCTTGATTTCGGATACCGATGAATGGGCTCGGTCGTACACCACTTTGCTGCCGCGTGCCACGGCGCCGGTCTCCAGGTAATAGATGCCCAGGCGCTCGCCGCCGTAGATTATGCCGGAGGTGTCTACTCCGAGGCCCCTGAGCTCGGCAACGCACATGTCTGCGATGTCGTTCTTGGGGAGGCGTGTTACGAATGTGGCGTCTACGCCGTAGTTTGCGAGGGATACGGCCACGTTGGCCTCGCCTCCGCCGAATGTGGCGTCGAACTGGCGTGCCTGGCTGAAGCGGAGATAACCGGGGGTGGAGAGGCGAAGCATGACTTCGCCGAAGGTAACTACTTTCATATTGCGTTGCGGTTGGATGATTGACGTATGTGGAGGTCCATAGGGATGACGGTAACGTCGCTGCGGCTCTGCAGGAAGGCCTTGGCGGCCTCGCGTCCCATCTCGTACGGGTGCTGCTCCAGGGAGCTCAGAGACGGCGTCATAAGGGCCGTGAAGAATTCGTTGGCGGTGCCCACTATGCCGAAGTCGCGCGGGACGCTGATGCCCTTTTCCTGCAGGGCGGCAACGGCTCCGAGGGCGGAAAAGTCTCCTGCGCTGTAAAGGGCGTCGCAGCCTGCGGCTATGGCGCTGAGGGTGGCGTCGTGCCCTGTCTGCCAAACGATGGCATTGGGGAAGACGATGCTGTCGTCCAGCAGCATCCCGCAGTCTTCCAGCGCTTTGCGGTATCCGCGTAAACGCTCGGCATAGACTTCTGTGCCAAGGTATCCGGCGAGTGTGCCGATGCGCTTGTAGCCCGCCTCGATGAGGTGGCGGGTGGCTTTATAGGCACCGTCGAAATTAGCTCCGAAGACTTTTGCTCCGGGAATGTCGTTGAACACGCGGTCGAACTGCACCACGGGGATGTCGCCCAGGGTGGGGAGGATGTGGCTGCCGTCGGGCGAGTTGATGGCGTGTGACATCAGCACCCCGGCCACCTGGTTGTTGCGCAGGTTGCGGAGGGCCTTGACCTCGGAGTCGAAACTCTCCTGCGTCTGGCAGATGAGGGTGCTGTATCCGGCCTCGTCCAGGATGGACTCGGCTCCGCTGATTACGTTTGAGAAGAACTCGCGATTGATCCTGGGGACGACTATTCCGACTATGTCCGACCGGCCCCTGCGGAGGTTGGCGGCCACAACGTTGCGCTGGTAGCCCATCCTGTTTGCCGCCTCGAGCACTGCGGATCTGGTTTCTTCCTTGACGCGGGGGTTGCCGGCCAGCGCGCGGGAAACCGTTGAGGGAGTGATTCCGAGGGCGTTTGCTATGTCTGTGATGGTTACCATTTGCGGTACAAATATATAAAAATTTGGGAAATTGTGCAAACGTTTGTATATTTGTCGTACCAAAACCGCAGCTTTATGACACAACTCTTCTCCCTCAAAGGCAGGAACGCCTGGGTTACGGGCGCCGCTTACGGCATCGGATTCGCCATCGCAAAGGCCTTCGTGCAGGCAGGTGCCGACAATATAATCTTCAATACCTCCAACGAGGCCTCAATGCAGAAAGGGCTGGACGCCTACCGCGAGGCCGGCATCACCAACGTGCACGGCTACGTATGCGACGTTACGGACGAGAAGGCCGTGGCCGCCCTTGTAGAGCGCATTCATAAGGAGGTAGGACAGATAGACATCCTTGTCAACAACGCCGGCATCATCAAGCGCATCCCTATGCATGAGATGAAGCGGGAGGAGTTCCAGAGGGTCATCGACGTAGACCTTGTGGCTCCGTACATCTGCGCCGCCGCCGTGGTGCCGGAGATGATGGAGCGCCGCGAGGGCAAGATAATCAACATCTGCTCGATGATGAGCGAGCTCGGGCGTGAGACCGTATCGGCCTACGCCGCAGCCAAGGGAGGACTCAAGATGCTCACCCGCAACATCTGCTCGGAGTACGGCGAGTACAACATCCAGTGCAACGCCATCGGCCCCGGCTACATCGCTACGCCTCAGACCGCTCCGCTGCGCGAGCGCCAGCCAGACGGCTCCCGCCACCCCTTCGACAGCTTCATCTGCGCCAAGACTCCCGCAGGCCGCTGGCTTGAGCCCGACGAGCTCGCCGGCCCAGCCGTCTTCCTCGCCTCCCACGCCTCCGACGCCGTAAACGGTCATATCCTCTACGTAGACGGCGGCATACTGGCATATATCGGTAAACAACCCAAATAGCCAGAATGGCAGAGTCGAGAATTCTCTTGAATAACAAAACGTATGGAACAAGTTTTCAGCTACATTATAGGCCTTGGGGCCGCGGTGATGATGCCGATTCTCTTAACGATACTCGGCGTCTGCATCGGAATAAAGTTCGGCAACGCGCTGAAGAGCGGCTAGCTGGTGGGCGTGGGTTTTGTGGGCCTGAGCGTCATTACGGCGCTGCTGACGTCGAGTATGGGCGCACCGCTCAAGACTATGACGGAGATATACGAGCTCCATCTGGGAATTTTCGACATGGGCGGGCCGGCAGAGGAGTCGGTGACATATCACACTACGGTCGGCGCCTTCATCAGCCCGGTGTGCCTCGGTATCAACATACTGTTGCTTCTCGTCAAGGCCACCAAT
>JAFZXV010000193.1 GCA_017616595.1 Bacteroidales bacterium | reverse complement strand
TGCCGCGGCGCCGCCCTCAACGTGCGCATCAACGCCTCCGGCCTCGCCGACAAAGCCCCCGCCGAGCCCCTGCTCGCCCGCGCCTCGGAAATCGTCGCCCAGGCAGAAAAGCTCGAGGCGGAGGTTCTTGACGCCGTCAACGCCAACATCACCGTTTAAGCTAAACCGCTGATTACTAACCACATACCTTTCGACCTTCGGGAGTTTTTTCCAGAGGTGAAAACACAAGAAGCTAAAACATAATGAGTTACGAAAAACGCTCGGATTTTGCCCGGCAGATACTTCAGGGCATCCCGGACATTTTGCCGGAGCCTAGGCCGCGGGATAACTCCGTGAGCCATGCTCCCAGGCGAAAAGACATACTCACGCGCGAGGAGAAAGAACTGGCGCTCAAGAATGCGCTGCGCTACTTCAAGCCGGAGCATCACGCGGTGCTCGCACCTGAGTTCGCCCAAGAGCTTGAGGAATACGGCCGCATCTATATGTACCGTTTCCGCCCAGCATATCCTATGTTTGCCCGCCCGATAGACGAGTATCCTGCTCAGTGCAGGCAGGCTGCCGCCATAATGGCGATGATCCAGAACAATCTGGACCCGCGCGTGGCGCAGCATCCCCACGAGCTCATAACCTATGGCGGCAACGGAGCCGTCTTCCAGAACTGGGCGCAGTATCTGCTTACTATGCAGTATCTTGCAACCATGACGGAAGAGCAGACTCTCGCCATGTATTCCGGCTTCCCGCTTGGCTTGTTCCCCAGCCATAAAGACGCTCCGCGCGTGGTGGTGACCAACGGAATGGTCATTCCCAATTACTCCAAGCCGGACCATTGGGAGAAGTTCAATGCCCTTGGCGTGAGCCAGTACGGTCAGATGACAGCGGGATCCTATATGTACATAGGCCCCCAGGGCATCGTGCACGGCACCACCATAACCGTGATGAACGCCGCACGCATGCAGCTGCGCAAGCGCGGCCTGAACGGAGACGACCGCGGCGGCGTGCTCTTCGTTACCGCCGGCCTCGGCGGCATGTCTGGCGCACAGCCCAAGGCCGGCAACATCGCCGGCGTGGTGAGCGTGACGGCGGAAATCAATCCCCTTGCCGCCCGCAAGCGCTTCGATCAGGGCTGGGTGGACGAACTCCACTCCAGTCTGGACGAACTCATCCCCCGCGTCCGCAAGGCGGTGGCGGCCAAAGAGGTGGTCTCTCTTGCCTACGTCGGCAACATCGTAGACCTTTGGGAGCGCCTCGCCGCAGAAGACATACGCGTAGACCTCGGCTCGGACCAGACGTCCCTGCACAACCCCTGGGCCGGCGGCTACTATCCCGTGGGGTACAGCTTCGACGAGTCCAACCGCATGATGGCCGAGGAGCCCGAGCGCTTCAAGGAGGCCGTGCAGGCATCGCTCCGCAGGCAGGTTGCCGCAATCAACGTGCTTGCCGCCCGCGGAATGTACTTCTTCGACTACGGCAACGCCTTCCTGCTCCAGAGTTCCCGCGCCGGCGCCGACATCCTCATGCCCGACGGCAAGTTCCGCTATCCCTCTTACGTTCAGGACATTATGGGTCCGTTCTACTTCGACTACGGCTTTGGCCCGTTCCGCTGGGTCTGCATGAGCCAGAAGCCGGAAGACCTGGCCAAGACCGATGCGCTTGCCGTCCGTGTGCTCCGCGAGTGCGCCTCCACGGCTCCCGAATCCATCCGCGGCCAGATGTTGGATAACGTCCGATGGATAGAGGAGGCCGGCCGCAACCACCTTGTGGTCGGTTCCCAGGCGCGCATCCTTTATGCCGATTGCGAGGGCCGCACCAAAATCGCCCTTGCCTTCAACGACGCCATCCGCAGCGGAGAAATCTCCGCCCCCATCGTCCTTGGCAGAGACCATCACGACGTGTCCGGCACCGACAGCCCCTTCCGCGAGACCTCCAATATCTACGACGGATCTCAGTTTACCGCCGATATGGCAGTGCAGAACGTCATAGGAGACGGATTCCGAGGCGCCACCTGGGTCAGCATCCACAACGGCGGCGGCGTAGGCTGGGGAGAGGTCATCAACGGCGGCTTCGGAATGGTAATCGACGGAAGCGAAGATTCCGCCCGCCACATCCGGGAGATGCTGTTCTGGGACGTCAACAACGGCATCGCCCGCCGCAGCTGGGCCCGCAACGGCGGCTCCGTAGAGGCAATCAAGCGGGAGATGGCCCGCACGCCCGGGCTCCGCGTCACCGTGCCCAACATTGCAGATGAAGAACTTGTCAAATCAGCACTGAACTAATGCATTACATATCTCACGAACACCTTTCGGTAGAGAGAGTCGAGCAGATTCTCAAGGGCAGAGAAAAGCTTGCCCTCTCGGAAGAAGCGGTCGAGGCAATAGAAAAATGCCGCCGCTACCTGGATTCCAAAGTTGCCGACATAGGCCGGCCCGTTTACGGTGTGACCACTGGCTTCGGCTCGCTGTACAACGTGTCCATCCCGCCGGAAGACCTCTGCCAGCTGCAGCACAACCTGGTTATGTCTCACGCTTGCGGAGCAGGGGAGACCGTGCGCCCCGAGATAGTCAAACTGATGCTGCTGCTCAAGGCGCAGTCTTTGTCTTACGGGCATTCCGGCGCGCAACTCATTACCGTTCAGCGCCTTATCGATATGTTCAACGAGGACGTGCTGCCTGTGGTCTATCAGCAGGGCTCGCTCGGCGCGTCCGGAGACCTTGCCCCGCTGGCACACCTCAGCCTCCCGCTCATCGGTATGGGCGAGGTGCTCTACAAAGGTAAGGTCCGCCCTTCCGCCGACGTTTGGAATGAGCTTGGCTGGGAGCCCATCCGCCTGCAGTCCAAAGAGGGCCTGGCGCTGCTCAACGGTACGCAGTTCATGAGCGCGCACGCCGTGTGGTGCCTGATGCACGCCCGCCGCATCTCCGAGTGGGCCGATGTGATAGGCGCCCTGTCGCTCGACGCATACGACGGCCGCATCGAGCCGTTCCTTCCGCTCACGCACACAATACGCCGGCACGTGGGGCAGATTGCCACGGCAAAGCGCTTCCAGGAGCTCCTCGAGGGCAGCGAACTCATCTGCCGTCCCAAGGAGCACGTGCAGGATCCGTATTCGTTCCGATGCATCCCTCAGGTGCACGGCGCCGCAAAGGACAATATGATTTATGTGGAGTCGGTAATAGAGAACGAGATCAACTCCGCAACGGACAATCCCAACATCTTCCCGGACGAGGATATGATCATCTCCGCCGGCAACTTCCACGGCGAGCCCATCGCAATCCCTATGGACACGATGGCCGTCGCCTTGTCTGAGCTTGCAAGCATCTCCGAGCGCCGCACATATCTGCTCGTGCACGGCTACCGCGGCCTCCCGCGCTACCTCGTGGCCAAGCCGGGCCTGAACAGCGGCTTCATGATTCCGCAGTACACGGCGGCATCTATAGTCAGCCAGAACAAGGGCCTTTGCTGGCCCGCCTCCTGCGACTCCGTGCCCTCGTCCAACGGCCAGGAAGACCACGTGAGCATGGGAGCCAACTCCGCCACAAAACTGGTGCGCGTGATAGACAACGTGGAGATGGTGCTGGCAATCGAACTGTTCAACGCCGCACAGGCCCTTGGATTCCGCCGTCCGCTGCGTTCGTCGCCGGTGCTGGAAGACGTTGTGGCACGCTTCCGGGAGCAGGTGCCGTTCATAGAAGAAGACGTATATATGCATCCGCTGATGGTCCGCGCCGCGGAGTTCATCCGGAATAACCTGCCGCCGGTGCAATGAGGCTGCTGTTCAAGAACATAGGCGTGCTGGCGGGCGTCGTGCCCGAGGGCGTCCTCCGCAAGGAGGGAGCCGCGATGGACGACGCAGGCCTGCTGGACGACGCCTGGCTGCTGGCCGAGGATGGGCTGATTGCCGGTTTCGGACGCGCCGGAGGGGCTTTGCCAGAGGCAGACCAAGTGGTTGATTGCCAAGGCGGTATGCTGATGCCCACCTTCTGCGACAGCCACACCCACATAGTTTACGCCGGCAGCCGTGAGGCTGAGTTCCTGGACAAGATAAACGGGCTCTCGTACGAGCAGATCGCTGCCCGCGGCGGCGGCATCCTCAATTCTGCCGACTTGCTTGCCCGCACCTCCGAGGACGACCTGTTTGCCCAGGCGATGGAGCGCGTGCACGAGATATGCTCTCAGGGCACCGGCGCCATAGAAATCAAGAGCGGCTACGGACTCAGCCCCGAGGGCGAGCTCAAGATGCTCCGCGTCATAGACCGCATCAAGCGTTCCACCCCCGCGCTGGTGCACAGCACCTTCCTGGGAGCGCACGCCGTCGGCCGGGGATACACGCACGCCGAGTATGTCAATGCCGTATGCGAAATGATGCCCGCAGCGGCGCAGTATGCCGATTTTGTGGACGTTTTCTGCGAGAAGGGTTTCTTCAGCGTAGAAGATACCGAGCGGGTGGTGATGGCCGGCGTGCGCTGCGGCCTGAGGCCCAAGATCCACGCAAACCAGTTGTCCGTGAGCGGGGGAGTGCAGGCGGGAGTGCGCCTGGGTGCCTTATCGGTGGATCATCTGGAGCAGACCGGGCCTGAAGAGATCGAGGCCCTTCGCGGTTCTGCTACTATGCCCACTATGCTCCCGGGCTCGTCGTTCTTCCTGCGCCTGCCCTACGGCCGCGGCCGCGATTTCATCGACGCCGGGCTCGGAATCGCCCTTGCGTCGGACTACAACCCCGGCTCGTCGCCCTCGGGCGATATGCGTTTTGTGATGGCCCTCGGCTGCATACGGATGCGCCTCACGCCCGAGCGCGCCTTCAATGCCGCCACGCTTAACGGAGCCTACGCTATGGGCGTAAGCGACGTAACGGGATCTATTACCGTCGGCAAGAGGGCCGACCTGCTTCTCACGCGCCCCGGCTGGACGCTCCTTAAAATGGCATATCTGCATCAAACCCCTTATCTGCGGCAAGTCTGGCTTGCCGGCCGAGAATATGGCACAAATAATTGACGGAAAGGCGCTTGCCGCGGCGCAATACGAGCAGATGCGGCTGGAAATAGACTCGTTGGAACAGAAGTACGGCCGCCGCCCGGGGCTTTGGGCGGTGATAGTGGGGGAAGACCCCGCCAGCCAGGTGTACGTGCGCAACAAAGAGAACGCCGCCCGCAAGGTTGGGCTCGCCGGCGAGGTCTTGAGGCTTCCGGAGAGCACCACGCAGGATGAGCTGCTGGCGCTGCTGGCCCGGCTCAATGCCGACGAGCGCGTAGACGGCATCCTGCTGCAGCTGCCCCTGCCGGCGCATATAAATAAAGACGCCGCCATTGCCGCCATCGCCCCGGATAAGGACGTAGACGGCTACGCAGGCATGAAGCAGGGCCTCACGGCCCGCGCCGGCTGCATCGCCCCCTGCACCCCTCGCGCCTGCATACAGCTCATCAAATCTACGGGAATTCCCATCGAGGGCAAGCACGCGCTCGTGGTAGGCCGCGGCGAGCTCGTCGGTAAACCGGTGGCCACGCTCCTCCTCAACGAGAACGCCACCGTCACCATCGCCCACTCCCGCACCCGCGGGCTGCGGGAAATCGCCCTCACGGCAGACATTATCGTTGCCGCCGTCGGCCGCCCCTCCGTGGTCACCGGCGACATGGTCAAGCCCGGCGCCATCGTAATCGATGTGGGCATCAACCGCACCCCGGAAGGAAAAATCGTCGGCGACGTCGACTTCGAAGCCGCCTGCCTCAACGCCGGCTACATCACCCCCGTCCCCGGCGGCGTCGGCCCAATGACCATCGCCATGCTCATCCGCAACACCCTCGACTGCTATCTGCAGAGTATTTCCCAGAATAACTATACATTCAATTATGATAATATATCGTTTCCCTATACGAAAGGTGAAGTCTAAGTAGAAGGTGGGGCGCAAAGCTAACCGCTTGATAATGAGATAATAACGTGTTTCAGGGACCCCCTAAATAGGAGTCCCTGAAATGCTTAAATGACTAAAGATCAGCACGTTGGCTTTGCGCGAGGGGCCGGCTACTTGCCGGGTCTAATTTAAATGCCCTCGGTGCTTACCGTTGGATATAATCTTTCAGCGCTTCATCTATACGGGCGTTGACGGTATCGGCTATGGTGCGGCCTTTGGAGCCGAGGCC
>JAFZXV010000192.1 GCA_017616595.1 Bacteroidales bacterium | reverse complement strand
CATGCGGAAAAGGTCGCCGGCGAAGATGGCGGCTTCGTCACCGCCGGTGCCGCCGCGGATTTCCACCATGGCGTTCTTGGAGTCGTCGGGGTCTGCGGGGATGAGCATCAGCTTGATATCCTGCTCCATCTGGGGGATCCTGGGCTCTATCTCGGCAATCTCTTCGCGGGCCATCTCGCGCAGCTCGTCGTCCTTCTCGTTCAGAAGTATGTCTTTGGCGGACTGCAGGTTATCCAGCATCTTGCCGTACTCCTGGCCGGCCTTGATGATGGGTTCCAGCTCCTTGTAATCCTTGTTGAGCTGGACGTATTTCTTCATGTCGGACATGACTGCCGGATCTGACAGCTGGTCCTGTATGGATTGGAATTTTCCGCGGAGGGAAAGGACTTTTTCAAGAAGTGTATTCTCTGCCATAAATCATTCTCCTATTTTCTTGATGTAGCAGCGGCGGCGCATATACGGGTCGTGCTCGTAGCTGTTCCAGATGTTTACCGCACTGTTGGATTCTATCTGGGGATTGGAGATGGCCCAGCGGTTGCCTATCTTGGCGGCCTTGTCTGCCATCTCTTTGTAGTACACGGAAGATACGCCTTTGTTCTGCCACTCGGGCGCGGCTCCGTTGACCATAAGGTCTGTTACCTTGTAGTTCTTGAGTGCCTTCCGGAGGAAATACCAGCCAAAGGGGAAAAGGCACCCGTGTGCTTTTTGAAGAGCCTTTGAGATGCTCGGAGTAGAGATGCCGAAGGCCACGAGGTCTCCGTTCTCGTCCAGAAGTATGCTGGAGGCCTTGTCTGAGATGAAGCGCATCAGGCTGGAGGACTCTTCTTCTATCTCCTTATCCGTCAGGGGGATGAAGTTATAGACGCTCTGGGAGAAACTCTCGTTGTAGACCTTGAAGAACTTGCGGACCTGCTCGGGGTCTTTCTTGAGTACGTCTATGCTGCCGAGGTGCAGGTTATAGCGCTCCATAACCATCTTGGCAACGCGGCGTGCCTTCTCCGGCACTCCGTGGTTCGCCACCATCTTGTACTGCACCCAGTCGCACTCCTTCTCAAAGCCGAGGGATGTTATTAAATCGTTGTAGTACGGGAAGTTATAGATGCAGTTGAAGGGAGGTATGTTCTCGTAGCCTTCTACCAGCATGCCCTGCTTGCCCATGGTGTTGTAGGCCAGGGGGCCGTGAATCTCCGTCATGCCCAACTCGCGGGCCCAGCTCTCCGCCGCACCGATGAGGAGTTTTGCCACCTCGATGCTGTTGATGCAGTCGAACCAGCCAAAGCGTATGCGCTTCTTGCCGTAGAGCTCGTTATAGCGGGGATTGACGATAGCGGCGATACGTCCTGCGACCTTGCCGCCGTCTGTCACCAGCCACATACGGAGCTTGCAGTAACTCAGCGACGCCGCCTTGGTGAGCGTATGCACCTCGGCAGAATGGAGCGCAGGGACATACTGCTTACAACCCTTGTACAACTCGTCCGGGAAGCGGACAAAGCGGCGAAGGTCTGATTTTGATTTGACTTCCAGTACTTTAAACATAGCCTGCAAAGTTATGAATTTTGTTCGATACTCACAATATGCTGTACTACAGCCTGCGCGCACACGCACCCGAAGGCCGCGGGCAGGTAAGACACCGTTCCGGTCTGGGACTTCTTGTTGCGGGTCTCTTCTATGACCATCGCATCGTGTCTCGGGCGTTCAGTGGAATAGACTGCAGTAAAGCCGCTCTCTATGCCGAGCTTGTGAAGGCGCTTGCGGAGCATCCGGGCCAGAGGGCACTGGATGGTGCGGGAAATGTCGTCTACACGTATGCGGGTGGCGTCTGTCTTGGCGCCGCTGCCCATGGAGCTGACGAGGTGCACTCCCCTGCCCAGGCAATGCTGCACAAGGGCGATCTTGGGGCTGAGCGTATCGATGCAGTCTACGACGCAGTCCAGCTCCAGCCTTCCGAGCACAGATGGAATATTATCCTCGCAGATGAATTCCTTGATGCAGGCGACTTCCAGCGCAGGGTTGATATCCAGCAGCCGCGCCCGAACCACATCGCACTTGAGCGCACCTACTGTGGAATGAAGTGCCGGCAGCTGGCGGTTGATGTTGGACTCGGATACTACATCGGAATCTACGAGCACTAAGTGCCCTACGCCGGCCCTGGCAAGCATTTCCGCCGCCATGGCGCCAACGCCTCCCAGGCCCACCACGGCAACCCGCGCGGCCTCCAGCCGCTCTAGCGCCGTCGCGCCGAGCAGCATCTCCGTCCTTGTCTGCCAGACTTCCATCAATCCATCCAGCGGTCCAGCCAGTCGAAGAAGGTCCTATGCCAGTAAAGGGCGTTCTGCGGCTGCAGGATCCAGTGGTTCTCTTCCGGGAAGATGACGAGTTTGCTGGGCACCCCCATCATCTGGGCGGCGTTGAATGCGGCCATTCCCTGCTCGTAAGGGATGCGGAAGTCCATTCCGCCGTGGATGCAGAGGATGGGCGTATGCCAGTTGGCAATCATCGACTTGGGCGAGTTGCCATAGTGCCTGCGGGCCTTGGGCGTAGTGGCGTAAGGTGCGCCCGCCTGCTGCATTCCGCCAAAGGTTACGCCGTCTCCGGCAGGGCCCATAAGTCCCTCGGTATAAGCGTATTCCGTGAGGCCGCCGTTGTCCCAGTTGGCAAACCACATCTCCTCGGTGGTGTACCAGAGGTTCTCCTCGTCAAATATGCCCGCATGGGCGATGAAGCAGTCATACAGGTTGCCGTGGAGGCCCTCAAGCATATATGCCGAGTAGCCGCCATACGAGGCGCCCACGCACGCGAGCTTGCCCACGTAAGGCTGGCCCTTGATGTAGCGGCCGGCGCTCAGGTAGTCCTGCATATTGAGGCCCGGGTAATCGCCGCTGATCTGCTCCTTCCACTCCTGACCGAAGGCAGTGGTGCCGCGGCGGTTTGGCATGATGACGATGTAGCCTTGCTGGGCCATCAGCCTGTAGCACCAGCGGTAGCTCCAGTCCTGGGAATTGGTGCCCTGGGGGCCTCCAAGCACGATTTCGATGGCGGGATAGACCTTTGCCGGGTCGAACTCCGGAGGATACATCACCCAGCACTGCATCTGCTTGCCGTCCACAGTGGGCACAAGCACGCTCTCGGTGGTGACGTCGTCCAGCTCTTCAAATATGAAGCGGTTGACCTCCGTGATGTTGCCGAAGGCCTCTTTTTCCGGCTCCACGGCCACCAGCTCCAGAGGGAAGTGCAGCGAGTAGAAGCTCGTAAGCAGACGCTCGCCGTCCCAGCCGAAGGGAGTGAAGAAGTCGTACGGCCAGTCGGCGGGGGTGATGCGGGTGAGCTCGTCTTCAAGGCTGACCTTGAAGATGGCCTGGATGCCGTCTATCAGGGCGTTGAACCAGATCTCTCCGTCGTGCCACACGAGGCCGGAGGCATCGCGGTCCAGGGCTGCTGCAAGCTGACGGGCAGGGCCGAAGGCGGCGCCGTCTACATCGCAAACGAGAATGCGCTGGGCGTCTGCCTCATATCCGTCGCGCGCCATGGAAATCCAGGCGAGGTGCTTGCCGTCGGGGCTCCAGACAGGGTCTGTATCGTAGCCGCCGTCGGTCTTTACGGGGATGGTTGCGCCGGTTTGGGTATCGAATACGTAAATGCCTGTGTTGGTGCTGAATGCGTACTGCTTGCCGACGAGTTTGCGGCAGGAATAAGCTATATAGCGGCCGTCCGGGCTCCAGTCCAGCTGCTCTGCTCCGCCAAAGGGTTCGGTGGGGAGCTCATAGGGTTCGGTGCCCAGGATGTCGGTGGAATTGTCCGGGGTGATCGTGCCGTCGAGCGAGGCCACATAGCTGCGGGGGGTCTCCGTTACCCAATGGTCCCAGTGGCGGTACATCAAGTCCTCAGTGGCATAGGCCTGCGCCTTGTCCAGCGCGGGATCTGCATCCGAGGGCTGCTCAACGGCCTTGTTCTTGATGCTGGAGATATAGATGACCTTGCTCTGGTCGGGCGAGAGCTTGAATTCGCCTATCCCGGCAGGGACGTCGCTCAGCTGCACTTTCTTGCCCAGTTTATGCCCGGCCAGGGGTGCCTTCCAGAGCTGCCCGCCCTGCAGGAAGAATATGCTCTTGCCGTCTGCAGACCAGCGTGCGTTGGAGACGCTCTTGGCGTATCGGGTAAGCTGCACGTTGTCGGACCCGTCGTTCTTGCAGAGCCAGAGGTTGCGGCAGCTGCGGTTGGCGGCCACGTCGTTCCAGGATACGCCGTAGAGGATCATGGAGCCGTCGGGGCTGAGCTGGGGATCGGACAAACGGCCGAGTGCGAGCAGCGTCTCGGGGGTCATACGTCCGTTGTCGATCTTGGGGTCGCCGGGGCCGATGTATCCGGCAGAGTCGTCCGTTTTTGTACAACTCATAAGCATGATTGCGGCGCACAGGCCGCCGATGATGTATTTTTTCATAAGTTAAACTATTATCTGTTAACGACTTCCGCCACCGGAGCCGCCACCGCTGAAGCCGCCGCCTCCGCCAAAGGAGGAATGGCCTCCCCAACCGCCGGAACTGCCGCTGCCATAGCTGCCGCCGCCGGAAGCTGCCACCGCAGACGCGTAGGACGACCTGGTGGAATTACGGAAATAATTGGAAAGGATTACGACGTCGCCGAGGCTGGCTGTCTGCATCTGCAGGTCGCCTAGCTTAATTTCCGGCGCGAGGCGCTTCATGTCGGCCGCCACCTTGTCCGCCATCCCGAAGAGGGCTGCGATTATCAGGTATTCGCCCCAAAGTGCAACCTCGGGCGCATGGCGCTCGTTGATTATGGTAAAGTCCTTGAGGAACTGCCGGAAGCCCAATGCCTGCATTGCCTGCTCCTGGCCGTGAGGACTGAGGCGTATGGACTCGTAATACGTTGAAGATGTGGCGATTGAAATATCAGAGAAGGCGTTGCAAACCTCGTCCTTAATATCGTCGACCCATTTCTTGACCTCGGACTGATGGCGGGATGCCCAGCTCTTGAACTCCTTCTCCTGAAGCACCCTGTCCGAACCTGAGGCATCTATCAGCAGATTGTAGAACTTCTGCTCGGCGCTGCTCATCCAGTCCCTGGAGCTGCCGGTCTTGAAATGGAATTCCTTCTTGCCTTTGGAGTCTTCCCGCATTTCCAGGTTGCCGTGGCCCAGCATCCGGAGGATGATAGCCTGTATGATGCTGAGTTTGCCGTCGTCATACCCCTTGAGGTGCGATGCTATGTAGTAAGTACGGAGGTAGTTGCCGTCGAACGGCAGATCCCGGCTCCACTCGGGCTTGGCCGGCAGGAAGCGGCGGCCGAAAATCTGCTTCATGCGGCTGCGGTCCTCCTTCTTCACTATGCCCATGATGCGCAGCAGAGGCTTGATGAAAGCCCACCAGCTGACAAGCATGGTGAGAATCATGGCAAAGAAATCAGCTATCGGGTCTTCATCCTCGTCGTTTTTATCTTCTTCCGGATAATAGGCACCTACCTTGGCACGGTCGAGCACGGCCTGGAATTCGCGGTCCTGTATACTCCGGGACTCGAAAATGCCTTTATTGAAGCGCACGAGCAGTATCATCGATGCGTCGCGGGTAAAGGCCTTTTCCGATTCTGCCACGACCTTGCCGGACTTCCAATCAATGGTGCCGTGATGGCCGAAAGACCAGATGCGGGAGTTGTCGCTGTCCAGGGCGACGGGGGCCTCGAGCGTCACGCGTGCGTGCTGAGGGGGCGAAGACAGGTCGTCGGAGATGAATTGCATATGCAGCATATCGCTGTCCGTGAGCGATTTGACCACGTTGGTCATAACGTAGCTGACGGTCCAGCAATGGGGGCCGTAGTCTTCTACGCCCCAGCAGATCTCCACACCCTCGGAGGTATAGTGGAGGCCGCAGGTACGGGCCTTTTCCGAAAGGCTGCGGTCTATGTCCCAGCTGCCCAGGTTGATGAACTTGTTGCCCTTCTCGTCAACCACTGAAAGGTCCGAGATACGGATGTCGCCGAGGTTGTTGCGCACCAGATACCACTCGGT
>JAFZXV010000191.1 GCA_017616595.1 Bacteroidales bacterium | reverse complement strand
GTATGGTAATGGACGACTGCGCTTCCGAGCCCCTCACCCTCCATAAAGGCCGCAACGTCCTGTGGGGCGCCGTAATCAACGGCCCCGGGATGAGCGACTTCTGCGTCCGCTTTGTAGACTGCAACGGCTCCCCCGTCACAAACATAACCATCAGCACAGAATAAGCTATGAAAAAGATACTCCTTATCGCATCCATAACCGTCCTGGCCGGCATAGATGCCGCGGCGCAGGCCGGCGAGCCCTATATCCACGATCCGTCTACAATCATGGAGTGTGACGGCAGGTACTACACCTTCGGCACAGGCTCCGGAGGCCTCGTTTCCGCCGACGGATGGGTCTGGAACAGCGGCGGCGTGCGTCCGGGCGGCGGTGCTGCACCCGACGTCATCAAAATAGGAGACCGCTACCTGGTTGGCTACACCACCAGCGGCGGCGGCCTCGGCGGCAACCACGACAGCCGCGTGGTAACAATGTGGAACAAGACCCTCGACCCCGACTCCCCCGACTTTGCGTACACCGAGCCAGTTGAGGTGGCCCATTCCGAGCCTGACGAAGACTGCGATGCCATCGACATCGGCTTTATAATGACCCCTGAGGGCCGCCTGTACTGCACTTACGGCACGTATTTCGGCAACATCCGCATAGTAGAGCTGGATCCGGCCACCGGAGGACGCATGCCCGGCAATCAGGCCGCTGACATCGCCATAGACTGCGAGGCCACCAAAATGATTTACCGCGACGGCTGGTACTACCTGCTCGGCACGCACGGCACCTGCTGCGACGGCGTCAACTCCACTTACAATATAGTAGTAGGCCGTTCCCGCAGCGTTACAGGGCCGTTCCTGGACAATATGGGACGCGATATGCTCCGCGGCGGCGGCAAAATGGTCATCGCGGCGGAGGAGCGTCTCTTCGGCGCCGGGCACTTCGGCCCCATAATCATAGACGAGGGCGTAGAGAAGATGTCGCTCCACTTTGAGGCAGACCTGGACCGCGGCGGCTACAGCGTGCTGGCAATCCGTCCCCTGCTCTGGAAAGACGGCTGGCCCGAGGCCGGAGAGATGCTCGCCGACGGCAATTACAAGATACTCTCCCGCCGCCGCGGCTATGCACTGGAGCTGACGGTAGACTTTGAGCGCGCAGAGGGCGGCTTCCGTTTCTGGTTCGACCAGAACAAATCCATCGTGGTGCTTGAAGGCCAGAAACTCGGCGACGTCATCGGCGGCTGGCCGGCCGGCAGCATCCCGGTGCGCATGAGCGACTACATGGCCCGGCCGCACCAGAAGTGGACAATAGAGGCCGTTCCCGAAGCCGGCGGATACCTTGGAGGACCATATTACAAAATTGTTATAGAAGGCACCGATCGAGCCCTGGCCGTTGCGGAAGGCGCTCATTTAGAGACTGTTGCGGAGTTCAGCGGAGCGAGTCGGGAGCTTTGGAGGATTGAGCAGCTGATCGACGGGACGTACCGGATAATGCCAAAGGAGATTCCCGGTCAGGCCGGGAATGACGGCAGAGGTCAGGCCGGGAATGACGGCAGAGGTCAGGCCGGGAATGACAGGCTGTGCCTTGTGTCCGTGGCGGACAGCACGCCGGGGCTGGGGCGCTTCGACTTCTGTTCAGACAATTGCAAATGGGATCTTAAACGCCACTGATCATGAAGATACATCCAATATTCATTATCTTGCCGCTGCTTGCGGCGTGTGCGCAGAAATCGGCCCCCGGCACCTTTGTAAACGAGGGCAATCCGCTTATCCGGGAATGCTATACGGCTGACCCGGCGCCGATGGTGGCATCCGACGGCCGTCTGTACCTGTTCTGCGGCCACGACGAGCAGTTTGACGACAAACCCGGATACGAGGGCAAATACGGCTTCAATATAACGGAGTGGCTCTGCTACTCCACCTCCGACATGAAGACCTGGAAGTCTCAAGGAGCCGTAATGAAGCCCACCGACTTCAGCTGGGCCGTGGGTGAGGCATGGGCCTCACAGTGCATAGAGGTGGATGGCAAATTCTACTTCTATGTATCCTGCCAGAGCGGAGAGCCGGACTGCAAAGCCATAGGCGTAGCGGTGGCAGACCGCCCCGAGGGCCCGTACACAGATGCCATCGGCAAGGCTCTCATCCTGGATTATATGACGCCAAACGGCCCCCGCGGCTGGTGGAACGACTTCGACCCCACGGTTATGATTGACGACGACGGCACGCCCTGGCTCTGCTGGGGCAACGGCAGCTGCTTCCTTGCACCCCTCAAGAAGAACATGGTGGAGCTGGCCGGAGAAATCCGCATCCTGCCTATGGAAAACTACGTAGAAGGCCCCTGGCTCTTCAAGCGCGGAGACTGGTACTACAACGTCTACGCCTCCATGGGAATGGGCGGAGAGACAATCTCCTACGCAATGGCCCCGGCCGTAGAAGGCCCCTGGACGTTCATGGGAGAGCTTACAGGCCCGGCAAAGAACAGCTTTACCATCCATCCGGGCGTAATAGATTTTAAAGGACGGAGTTACCTGTTCTATCACAACTCCACACTGTCGCTGGACGGCTACGGTCCTGCCACCGGACGCCGCAGCGTATGCGTAGACGAGCTCCGCTACAATGCCAACGGAACCATGCAGAAGGTGGAACAGACAAAAGAAGGAATAAGGTTTTAAAACATAAACAGATGTATTTACTCGGTTACGACATCGGCAGTTCTTCCGTCAAAGGCTCCCTGGTTGACGCCCATAGCGGAAAGACCGTAGCGTTTGCCTCATTTCCCCCCAGCGAGGCAATAATAATCTCAAAGAAGGCTGGTTGGGCAGAGCAGGATCCGTCTATGTGGTGGGAGAGCCTCAAGATGGTTACCGGCATGCTGGGCAAACAGGCAAGTCTCAAGGAGGTTGCCGCAATAGGCATTTCTTACCAGATGCACGGCCTGGTGTGCATAGATAAAGACCGCAACGTGCTGCGTCCCAGCATCATATGGTGCGATTCACGCGCCGTCCCCTATGGAGACAAAGCGCTGCAGGCCCTTGGCGAGGACTGGTGCCTCGGGCACCTGCTCAACTCCCCCGGCAACTTTACAGCCGCCAAACTGGCCTGGGTAAAGGAAAACGAGCCGGAACTGTACAGTCGCATCTGGAAGATAATGCTCCCGGGAGACTACATTGCCATGCAGCTTACAGATAACGTCTGCACCACCGTAAGCGGCCTCTCGGAAGGCATTTTCTGGGACTTCAAGGAAGGGCGCCTTTCGGCTCCCCTGCTGAAGCACTTCGGCTTTGACGAGAGCGTCATCCCTACTATAGAACCCACGTTCGGAGTACAGGGCATTGTTTCCCGCAAGGCAGCGGAAGAGCTTGGTCTGCCGGAAGGCATCCCGGTAACGTATCGGGCCGGAGACCAGCCCAACAACGCACTGAGCCTCAACGTCTTCAACCCCGGAGAGATTGCCTCCACAGCCGGTACTTCCGGAGTGGTTTACGGTGTGATAGACCAGGTTAACCACGATCCCAAATCCCGCGTGAACATCTTTGCTCACGTCAACCACAGCTCACAGGCCACCCGCCTGGGCGTGCTGTTGTGCATCAACGGCACCGGCATCATGAACTCCTGGATGCGCCGCGAGGTAGCCCTGGAAGGCGTCTCCTATCCGGAGATGAACGATCTGGCCGCCAGCGCCCCCATAGGTGCAGACGGCATCAGCATACTGCCGTTCGGTAACGGCGCGGAGCGTCTGCTGGCAAACGGCAATCCCGGATGCAGCATCCACGGCGTCAACTTCAACCGTCACGGCCGCGCGCATCTGATGCGGGCCGCCCAGGAAGGCATCGTGTTCGCATTCCAGTACGGCATCGAGCTGATGCAGCAGATGGGCCTCAGAGTGGATAAGATCCACGCCGGAAAGGCCAACATGTTCCAGTCCAATGTGTTCAGAGACACCCTTGCAGGCATTTCCGGAGCCACCATCGAGCTCTACGACACAGAAGGCTCCGCAGGTGCCGCCAAGGGCGCCGGAATTGGTGCCGGCATCTACAAAGACAACCGAGAGGCCTTCTCCACCCTCGAGCGCCTCGCCGTCATAGAGCCCGCCCACCAATCCGAATACACAGAAGCCTACGAACGTTGGAAGCAATACATTTAACATCTTTTATATTATGGCAAAAGAGTACTTTCCCACAATCGGTAAGATTCCCTTCGAGGGAACCGAGAGCAAGAATCCCCTTGCATTCCATTATTACGACGCCGAGCGCGTAGTCGCCGGCAAGAAGATGAAGGACTGGTTCAAGTTCGCTATGGCCTGGTGGCACAGCCTCGGCCAGGCCTCGGGCGACCCCTTCGGCGGCCAGACCCGCTCCTATGAGTGGGACAAGCCCGAGTGCCCCTACGAGCGCGCCCGCGCCAAGGCAGACGCCGGCTTTGAACTGATGCAGAAACTTGGCATCGGTTATTTCTGCTTCCACGACATAGACCTCGTAGAAGACACGGAAGACATAGCCGAATACGAGGCCCGCATGAAGGACATTACCGACTACCTGCTCGGCAAGATGAAGGAAACCGGCATCAGGAACCTCTGGGGCACAGCAAACGTGTTCGGCAACAAGCGCTATATGAACGGCGCAGCCACCAACCCTCAGTTCGACATAGTCGCCCGCGCCGCGGTTCAGATCAAGAACGCAATAGACGCCACCATCAAGCTCGGCGGCACCGGCTACGTGTTCTGGGGCGGACGCGAGGGTTACTACACCCTGCTCAACACCCAGATGCAGAGGGAGAAAGACCACCTCGCCAAGATGCTCACCGCAGCCCGCGACTATG
>JAFZXV010000190.1 GCA_017616595.1 Bacteroidales bacterium | reverse complement strand
GCAAAGGAGGCCCTTAGTTCGGCCATAACGGTATGATTTTCCCTTATCTGCATAATAAGTCGCTAATGTAGTATCTTCAAAGCTACAAATTTAGGAAATTTGGGGCTTATAGCCAAGGATGGCGAGGGGTATTTTTGAACTATTTTTTAACAGCGTCAATATTTCTCTTTCGATTGGTTTCATTGTGCTGGAAAAGGGCAACGAAAGCCACAGGCGGCAACCGCCTGCGGCGCAGTTTTCAAGCAGATATGATTGATGCGATTGCCTACAACTTTGCTATCTCCTCCAGGCTCAAACCGGATGCCTTGGCAATAGTGTCAGCCGGGACATCGAGAGACTTTAAAGCTTTTGCCACTTCGGCCTTTCCTCTGACTTCCGCTTGTTGTATATCATAAAGATGGGCCGAACGAATTTCGTTCTTCACGGCCGTGAGCATATCCTGATAATTATCCATTTCTTCCGGCGAGAGACAGTCAACCCGTGCGGCTTCCAACACAGCCTCAAATCCGTGCATATCTCCGGGCATATCCCTCTCGTTCGCGAATTTAGACATATTTTTGAAAAGGTAACACCAACGCTCGGGATTTTTTTGGAGTTTCTCCCAATCACGCTCCTTCATACGGCTCAGCTCCAGATAGTAAAACGACGTCTTGCTGTTCTCCAGCAGCTCGAAGGTCTCGTTCTCCCGGTAGTCGTACCCGAATAACAGTTTACCTGGAGGTGTCTCCGCTGAATGCCTGCGGACATAACTCGCAACGCACAGCACGTAAACGTGCTGGACTCTATATATTTCGCTTTTACGCTCTATCTGGCGTTGGACCAATGTCGCCGAATAATATGCCAGCCTGTCGTCTATATCAGCAGTGCGCCTCCGCTGCATCTCGACCAGGAACTTGCCTTCAGGACTGTCGCATATAACGTCCAGAGTGGAACGCTTATCCTTTTCGTTCATCACCGGGATCTCATTCGGCAAATACTCCAAGTCTGTAATCGTAGGCGGCAGGATATCGTTAAGGAGTTTCAGAAGGATTTCCTTCTTTGAAAAGACATACTTGAACGCCCAATCCACTCTGAGATCAAGGTATTTGCTGATAACGGGAACATCCAACTGTTCCTCAAAATCATAATCGTGCTGAATATCCATAATTACATAAGTTTAAGGTTAACAAACATTTCCACGAAGAAAACACTTTTCCCGCAAATCACCATGGAATCGAAAAAAACAGCAATCAGTTTTTGCGATTCTTTTAAGCCGGATAGTAATTAAAAAAAGAATCTTTAAAAAAGATTTGAAAAACACTTCCGGGACACAAAACCGCGTTTCGTGTCCCGGAAGCTAAAAAACAAGTGCCAATTATTCTTCGGTCTTGATGTGGATATCCCTCTGGGGGAAGGGAATCTCTATGCCGGCGGCGTTGAGGGCGTCGTAGATCACTTCTTTGGCTTTGTCTACGTAGGGGATGTGCTCGGCAACGAGGACGTACTGCTTTACGGCAATGTTCACGCTGCTCTCGTCAAACTCGTCGAAGACAACGTAGATGCCCTTCTGGGGGTCTACTATCTCGCGGCCGTAGGCGTCGCGCGTGCGCATCTGCTGCATGGCCTCCACCAGCACGTCGCGCACCTTGGCCACGTCTGTGCCGTACTTAACGCCCACCACTATCTTGATGAACTCGTATGAGTTATTGTGCGTGAGGTTGCTGAAGTTCTTGTTGAACAGCGACGCGTTCAGGAACGATATCACGGCGCCGTCTATGGTCTCTATCTGCGTGCTCTGGTAACTTATGCTGGACACGCGGCCGCGCACGCCGTCGCACTCTATCCAGTCCCCTACCCTCACGCGGCCGGACATCAGCTGGATACCGTAGATGAAGTTGTTGATGATATCCTTGAGCGCGATACCGATACCGGCGGAGAGACCTCCGGCTATTATCGTGACCGACGTAGTCGGGATTTTGAGCATCACAATGATGATGATGGTATAGAGTATCCAGGTTATGGCGCTGATGATGCTCTTGCCCAGAGACAGGTTTATCTCGTTCTTGCGCACTATCTTGCCGCCGTTCTTCTTGCGGTATGTGGCGTAGCGGATGTTCTGGAACATGGAATATCCCGCATAGTCTATGAAGCGGAAGATGAAGAAGAGGCCGATGGCCACCAGGATGCCGTACACAGACAGCCTCAGGATGGGCTCTCCGTTTGCGTTTGTAAGGTCCACAAAATTGGTAAAGACCACGGCGCGGTACAGGTCGGCAAAGTCGAAGATATTGAAAGCCAGCCTGATGCAGAGCGATATTGACATCAGCGACAGGATGGGCACCAGCGCCATCCGCACGAGGTCGTAGATCCAGGTTACGCCAAACAGCATGTTGTCCCTGTCTGCCGCCGGGAGGAAGGTGAGTTTCTTCTTATACTCCTCTATCCTGCGGTCCAGAATCTTTTCCTTGAAGAATCCTATCAGGTACACCACCGTGAGGATGGACAGGATGGCAGCAAGCTGGAAGAACCACCAGTACATCATCAGCAGGCCAAAATAGATGTATCCCAGCCAGGCGACCACAAGCGACGCAAACACCACCGTAACCGAGATCCAGCAGAGTATCCTGTCCAGTCCCGGAGTGCGCGGCCCGTGCCTGAGGCAGGCGACGAACTGCCACACCAGGAAAATCAGCAGCATGGGCGGGAACATTATGTTCATCATGGAATTCGGCAGGAACGCTATCCTGAGGCCGATGATGGCCGCCGCCGACACGAGCATGGGCAGATACAGCAGCAACCCGTGCCTGAGGTGATGGCGCTTGAGGCGGATGAACAGCGCTGCAAGGATGGCCACCAAAAGCCAGATGAGGCTCTGCACGGGCCCCTTGGCGCTGCCCTGCACGCGGGCGTCGTGCCGCATTCCGTACTTCTCCCGGCAGTCTTGCATGGCGCGGGTCCATTGGCGGGAGAAACGGGCGATTATCTTGTGATACGGCGTCTGCCCCTGCACGAAGATGCGCTGCTGGAGCTGCCTGTAGCGCTGCTGGGCATAGTCGTAAGACTCTTTGAGCCTGAGATATGTACGCTGATAGTGGGTGCTGTCCGCCACCACGCGGTCTTTGCGGGCGGCGCACATCTTGAGCATCTCCGCCGCGTAGAAGATGCAGGAGTCGCGGTCTATGTTCTCCTCGTCGTTGAGGATATACGGGCGCATGCTGGCCAGACGGGCGGAATCTTGCGGCGTGCGCGGAGTGCCGGTAAACTGCGGTGTGCGGCGGGTTGGCGCGAGCATGCCGGCACGGAAGCGGCGGTCGAACACGTCCAGGCTGTCGTTATGGTATGCCAGGCTGTCCGGGATGATGTCTATGCGGTCTATCTCCGGCGGCAGGCGGCGCAGAGACTCCACCAGACGTGCGTAGCGCTCTATGTCCCACTCGAGCCGGTTGGCAATCTGGTCGTACGGGAGGCGGTTGCGGGTAAAGTCTTCGTACTCGTCTGTAACGGATTTGAGCGCGTAGGTGAGGTCGAAGGTGAAGTCTTGCTTCTGTGAGTACAGCATGAGCGACAGCTCGTTGCACTTCTTCATTATCGATATCATCTCGTAGCGCTGGGCCCGGTACTGGTCTGCAAAACGGCCCTCGGAAGCCACCCGCTTCTCGTAATCGCGCTTGAGCTCAAGGCGCAGGGAATGAAGGGTCTGGCCGAGGTTGCGCTCGTTGAATACGGCAACTGCGGGAACGGCCACAAGCAGGGCCGCCCCCAGGAGAATGACGTGTTTGAGTTTCATTTAAGGACTATATTACTTCTATGCCGTTGGCGCGGCTGAATTCCAGGATGGAGTCGTAATTGTCGAACTTTGCGGTTGCCTCGAGCCAGATGCGCACTTTGAATCCCACCTCGGCGGCAATTGCCTGGATGTTCTTGAGGGTCTCGAACACGCAGTACTCGGAGGCGATGCCGCAGACGGTAACCTCGTCGCCGGGGGCAAACCAGTCCTGCGTGGAGGGCGTAAGGTCCGCAAAAGCGCCGTATTGCTCTACAAGATGGCCCTTGTGGTAGAAGCGCATCTTGCCTTCTTCCAGGTCTTTGACCACGGAGTCCGGGATTGCCGCACCTACGGTGTGATGCACGCAGTGCACGGGCCAGGGGCCGCCCTGCTCCTTGAACGAGCAGTGGCCGACGGAATGCCAGTCGAGGGTAAAGTACACCAGGTCGTAATTGTGTTTTGCGCCGTTTATTACGGG